>CACKFK010000019.1 GCA_902599445.1 uncultured Alphaproteobacteria bacterium | reverse complement strand
ATCAACTTACTATCTTACATATAAACGACCATCACTCTCACTTAAGGGCTGATGGTAGAATGTCTCTAAAAATAAATGGTGAGAAAACAAGAGTAAAATCTGGTGGATTCCCAGTTGTAGTAAGCACGTTTAATAATTTATCTAAAGGGAAAAAGAATGTTTTAAAGCTCCATGCTGGTGATGCCATCACAGGTGATTTATACTATACTTTGTTCAAAGGTGAGGCAGATGCAGCCTTGATGAATCAAGTCTGTTTTGATGCCTTCGCAATAGGTAATCATGAGTTTGATGATGGGGACACTGGGTTAGCTAAATTTCTTGATTTTTTAGGTAAGGGTGATTGTAACACACCTGCCTTAGCTGCAAATATATCACCAGAAGTAGGCTCTTCAGCGTTGGCCAAAAATTCAGCAAATGAGTATTTGCAACCTTATACTATTATCGAAAAAGGTGATATGAAGATTGGTATAATTGGTATCGACATTGTTAGCAAAACAACTAGATCTTCTAGTCCTGATGAGACTACTAAATTCTTTAATGAAAAAGAAACTGCCCAAAAATATATAAACGAACTGAAGTCTAAGGGTGTTAAACACATAGTCCTCTTAACTCATTATCAATATGAAAATGATATTAATTTAGCAAAGAACCTGAAGGGGGTAGATATCATCGTTGGCGGTGACTCACATTCTCTTTTAGGAGACTTCGCTGAGGTTGGGCTAAACTCAAAAGGTCCCTATCCTACAATAGTTGAAAATGATGATGGTAATATGGTTTGCATTGTACAGGCCTGGCAATATAGCCAGATTGTTGGGGAATTAAATGTCAAGTTTGATAATGAAGGGAATGTTGAGGCATGTGATGGCACACCCCATTTAATGCTAGCCAATAGTTTTAAGAGAAAAAACTCAGAAGGAAAGAGAGTCGAAATAGAGGGTGACGCCAGAAAAGCAGCGATAGACTTTGTAGAGAATAATAAATTTCTTAGTATCGTAGAAGCTGATCCAAATGCCCAAAAACTTTTAAACACTTTCTCTGAGAAAGTTGATGAACTAAAAGCTCAAAAAGTTGGAGAAGTCTTAAGTGATCTTTGTTTTGAACGTATCCCTGGTCAGGGAAGATCCAAGCTTTGTGATGTTTCTCAAACAGCCAAGAATGGTTCCGATATATCAAATTTGGTTGCTCATGCCTTTAGAGAAATGACAAGAACCTCTGAAATAGCTATTCAGAATGGTGGCGGAGTAAGGATTGATGTACCTAAAGGAGATTTTTCAATTGGAACGGCTTACAAGCTACTTCCTTTTGCAAATACTATTGTCGAATTAGAAATGACAGGAAGTGAAATCTTGCAAGTTTTGGAAGAAGCCCTTGATTTAGCCCTTCAGCCAGATGGATCCACAGGGGCTTATCCATACGCAGCGGGCCTACGTTGGCACATAGATGCTAATGAATCATTTGGTTCACGCCTCTCCAAGATCCAATTTAAGGGTCCAAATGATAGCTCTTGGGTTGATCTTGATCTGAGCAGAACCTACAGAGTTGCAACAAATAATTATATTGCTGCCGGAAAAGATGGTTACAAAACATTTGGGATAGTTTCAAAATCTGGTAGAATGGTTAATACATATCTTGATTATGCTCAAAGCTTTGTAGACTACGTGAAAAAGTATAAAACTATAGACAAATTGCCTTTAGAAGATTACTCCACACAATTATTCAAAAAGTGATTAAAGCCACTGATAAATAAATACGCACGAGTTAAGGTCGGAACAAATACTTTGTTTCGACCTTGAAATTTTTTGAAAAGGCTTTTAATTTTTTTTAATTCTACTACTGCAAGAATGATATATTCACCTTAGCACTTTCTTGGATTAGGGTGGGTTTTTAAGTGGCCTTTGCTCTACTCCCGCCAAAGATATCTTGTCGATAGATATATAGAGCTATCCAAAAGCCAAATCAAAAAAATTGCTCCTTTTAATGACCTTTTTCACATTGTCTGCTGACACAGTTTCACGGTAGCTAGTGAAAGTTGGGAGATAGCAGAGTGTTAAGGCAGCGCTTTTTGGTAACGTTAGATACTAAATTAATCTGTCCATCCTGGATCCAATATCCGATATCTAATAAAATAAGCAAAAATATTTACACAGTTTACACACTGGACGTATCAGACTGAATGATTTGGACAATTATTTGGATAATTTTTCAACTAGTATTCATAAATTGCTGTACTATCTGTAAATCACCAACAAATAAATTAATTTTTAAATAGCACCTAATATTGGCTATTTCTTTCCTAATAACCAAATAAAGAAGGCTCCACCCACTAATCCAGTAACTATACCAATAGGTACATCTTCAGGAGCCATTATAGTGCGAGCCGCAATATCAGCCCAGAGTAAAAGAATTGCTCCGAGAATAGCGGATACTGGTATAACACGAATATAATCTCCGCCTACTAACATTCTTACGATGTGAGGCACCATAAGACCAACAAAACCGATAATTCCTGAAAAGGCAACCATTACCCCTGTAATAAGTGCACAAACAACAAAAACAACTAAACGAAAACGAGCAACTTGGATACCTAGTGTATAGGCTGTTTCATCTCCTACTGTCATTGCATTTAATGTACTTACCTTACTGAGAATCCATGAACCACATAAAATTAAAATAACAAACGGATATAATAACTGGCTCCATTGCGCAAAACCTAGCCCGCCAAGCATCCAAAAGACTACAGTATGAGTTGCTCTAGTATCACCAAGGAAGATAAGTATATTTGCTCCAGCCATTATTACAAAGGAGACAGCAACACCTGTCAGGACTAAGCGGTCCGCACTAGTGGCGCCTGTGAATCGTGAAACTCCAAGTATTAGAACTGTTGCAAATAAAGCTCCGATAAATGCCAGAAGGGGAACTGTAAGTAGACCAATAAATAAACCAGTGTGTAAAAGAGCAAGAATAGCTCCAAATGCAGCACCTGAAGAAATACCTAGTAAATGAGGATCTGCAAGAGGATTCCGGGTCACCGCTTGAAGACAGGCACCCACAGTAGCTAACCCAGACCCAACCATGATGCTTAAAAGTGCTCTAGGGAATCTAATATCCCAAACAATAGCCTCTCGCCCTTTACTCCAGGTTTGTTGAATTATTTCTGGTGATAGTTTGTTTAAAAGAACACCCCAAACCGTACTAAGGTGAACTGAGACAGAACCAACAGAAATCGCAACTGATAAAGAAATTAAGAGCGAGATGATAGCTACAAATATGAATGGAAATGTACCAATCTTTTCATTTAGTGGCATTAGAAACTCATTTGTTTCCTCACTTTATTAATTACTCCAAAAGGCCTCTGAGAGCTTTTTTATTGCTTTGATATTTCGAGGTCCTGGTGTAGCTTCTACGTATTCTAAAGTAACAAAACGATCATTTTTTACTGCATCTAATTCTGCAAAAGCAGGGTTTGAAATCATAAATTCTCTTTTCTGTTCGGCAGTGACATTACCATAATTAACAATAACTATAACTTCTGGATTCCTGTCTATGACTTCCTCCCAAGTCACTGTACCCCAACTTTTTTTAAAATCATTCATTATATTTATACCACCCGATGCCTCAATTAGTGCTGTTGGCATAGCATAGTATCCAGCAGTAAATGGCGTGTCCTCACCACTATCATAGACAAATACACGCAAGGGATCAGCAGCATTAATGTTTTTAGTTAACTCAGAAATTTTACTACGATAATTCTCAACAATTTCAGCTGCTTTATCCTGTACATCAAAAATGCGCCCTAGGTTTAAGAGATCATTATACATGTCCTCCATATTTGCCTTGCTCTTATTCATGATATGAATACAACTTTCAGTTAACTCATAAACCTTTATTCCGAAAGGTTCTAAAGTTTCAGGGGTGACTTCACCACCAACTTTCATGCCATAATTCCAACCAGCAAAAAAGAAATCCGCATCAGCGCCAACTAATACCTCTTTAGAGGGATATTTTTGCGATAGCTCTGGTAATTCTTTAACGCCTGCTCTCATTTCCTCATCCAAAGTTTTCCACCCTGAAATACCTGTATATCCCACCATCCGATCTGCTAAGCCTAATACTAGCATCATCTCAGTCAAATTCACGTCATTTGAAATAGCTTTTTTTGGTGACTCGTCAAATGTTACAGTTCTATTACAACTTTCTACTGTTGTTTTACCTGCAGCAACTACAGCTAAATTTAAAAAAAGAAAAAGAGTAAGAATAAAGTTTTTTAGTAAACTTAATATTTTCATTGGTAATCTCCCTTATAAATGAAAAGTTATGTGTTCTGAATTACTGGGCATTAACACTTCTTTACGAGTGTCAACATTAAAAGCTGAAGAAATTTTTGTTTCTGAAAAAATAGTTTTAGGCGGGCCAAATCCTAAGGAACACCCCCTGTTTAAAAGTAAAACTTCATCACAAACTGAGGAAGCCATATTTAAGTCGTGTAGAGAAGTTACAATTGTCAGGGGTAAATTTTGGATTAGATTAAGAACTTCAAGCTGATGTCTTATATCTAGGTGGTTTGTGGGTTCATCAAGTATCAAGAGACTTGGTTCCTGTGCGAGTGCCCTTGCAACCATTACACGCTGACGTTCCCCACCAGATAAAGTGTTTAATTTTCGATCTGCAAAATCAATAAGGGAAAGACGTTCTAAAGCATTATTTACAATTTCATTATCCTGAATTCCATTAGTACTACTAAGCCAATTACGATGTGGCGTTCGCCCAAGAGATACTATCTCAAATACAGTTAAGGCGAAATCTGAAGGTTGTTCTTGTAAAACTGCTGCAATTTTACGTGCAACCTCTTTAGTTGATATGGCCCAAATATCAGTTTCACCTACCTTTATTGATCCTGAAGTAGGTTTATAAAAACGATATAACAACCTTAAAAGAGTCGACTTGCCTGACCCATTCGGGCCAATAACACCAAGAATCTTTCCTGGCTTTAAATCAAAGCTGATGGGCTGAAGAATTATTTCTCCAGTTATTGGAGCAAACCAACTTACATTTTTAACACATATAGACACAGCTCTACTCATTGGGGAAGCCCCCATTTAAGTCAGTTACTATTGGAGAATTGCTCCCAATTGGTGGAACCCTTCCAAGGATACTTGATTGAAATAATGATGGCCTGTCCCTACGTCTTAAGAAACCATCAGCACTTAAATTGTATTTTGATACCAACTCTATCAAGGATTCAGCATATTCTGATTTTTCTGGATCAATATCGCCGAATATATATGTAAAACTTTTCTCCGAGGTTAAAGAGAGCGTGCAGGCACGATCACAATTGCTCATACAATTTACACCCCTGAAATTAACTCTCTCCTGGAGCATGGTTTCATTCAATAATTTGTTTGCAAATCTCTTTCCTCCCCTGGTCACATAAAAGTTCTCGCGACCATCACGACAAGAAAGACAGATTGATAGGGTGGGTATTCTAATTTTCATGTAGTTATAATGTTATAATGTAACATTGGTTATTAATTTAAATTCCAGCACATTGTCAAGCAAAATATGTTATGTTATAACATTAGTTCTTAAAAGGTTGCTGCACTTAATTGGGAGATACTTATATGAGAACGAGTCCGAATAATTTAAATAATGCCGAAATAGTATATAATTATTTAAAGGATAAAGAAGCTCCACTTACCGCTTATGAATTACTTAATGACCTGAATTGTAAAGGAATAGTCGCACCCACTACTGTCTACAGGGCTTTAGAAAAATTACTTGAAGCAGGTCTAATTCATAGAATAGAATCTTTAAACGCTTGGAAAGTCTGTTGCGAGACCCACAATAAAAACATACCTATTTTTGAAATCTGTGATGATTGTGGAAATGTAACTGAGCATCTTGATGCTAGTTTAACCCAAAGTATAAAAAAACTATCAAAACGCACTGGTTTTTTGCCTAGCAAACCAATTTTAGAAATTCGGGGCCAATGTGTGGATTGCAATTCTAATCTATAAATAAATTGAAAGGAAAAATAATGAACAATACTTCAAAAGTACCAGTAACTGTCCTTACAGGTTTTCTTGGAGCTGGAAAAACTACTCTTCTTAATCGTATTTTAACAGAACGTCATGGTAAACGATATGCAGTTATTGTAAACGAATTTGGTGAGGAAGGAATAGACAACGACCTGGTTGTTGATGCTGATGAAGAAGTTTTTGAGATGAACAATGGATGTATCTGTTGTACGGTTCGGGGTGACTTAATACGTATTCTAAGTGGCTTAATGAAACGAGCGGACGAACTTGATGCTATTATTGTAGAAACTACTGGTCTTGCTGATCCAGCTCCTGTTGCTCAAACATTTTTTGTAGACCAAGATGTTGCAGATCGCACTAAACTAGACGCTATTGTTACTGTAGCAGATGCAGTGCATCTCGAAAACCAATTAGGTGAGCATCATGAAGCAGAGGAGCAGATAGCATTTGCTGATGTAGTTTTACTTAATAAGACTGATATTATCCAAAGCGATGGACTTGAACAAGTTGAAGCACGTATTCGTAAAATTAATCCCTATGCAAAAATTATTAGGACTTCACGCTGTGTAACACCGCTGGATGAGATTGTTGGTTTAAATGCTTTTAGTTTAGATCGTGTTCTGGAAGTAGAGCCAGACTTTCTTGATTCAGACCATGATCATGATCATGATGATGACATTACTAGTGTCTCATTCATTTCAGACACTCCTCTTGATTTTGAAAAATTTCAGAATTGGTTTGGAAAGCTTTTACAAACAAGAGGCCAAGATATTTTGAGATCGAAGGGTATTCTTGATTTTGCCGACCAGGACGAACGCTTTGTCTTTCAAGGAGTTCATATGCTAATGGATGGATCACCGATGGGTAAATGGCCGGAGAACCAGCCTCGCAATTCTCGCATTGTGTTCATTGGAAGAGACATTAATAACATGGGACTAGAAGAAGGATTTGAGTCTTGCAAAATAGTGTAACTGAAGATTTACCCCGTCGTCGACCTGGACGACATGGTTTTAATAAAACAGAGTTAGAAAAAAGGGGAATACAGCATACATTTGGAGCACCTGTAACGGGAGCAATATCAGTTTGTGATGGCATTGCAGTTAGTTTTGGAGATGGCAATGTCCGTTTTTTTCGTCCAGGACATGCTTTTACTACTATAAAGGCTCACAAAGGTGTTGTTCTCTGTCTTGCTGCTGACAAAGATCATATAATAACTGGGGGCGATGATGGGCGATTTTCACAAATTTCCACTAATGGTAAAGTTAAAGAAATTGCAAATTTCAACTCTAAATGGGTTGATTGCGTTGCAGCAAAAAATGGTATACGAGCTTGCTCTTCTGGTTCATCAGTCCATGTTTGGTCCAAAGATCATCTTAAATCAACAGTACTTCAACACTCTAGCACAGTAGGAGGACTCGCTTTTGACAAAAAAGGAAAGCGCCTGGCTGTTGCACATTATGGAGGCACTACAATTTGGGAAAAGGGCGATAGACGATGGAAATCTACAAAACTGGTATGGAAAGGTTTCCATGGAGCTGTAACATTCAGTCCAGATGGTAAATATATTGTTACAGCAATGCAAGAAAATGCGCTTCATGGCTGGCGTATAAGAGATAAAGCTGACTTAGCTATGACTGGATATCCTGCAAAAGTTAAGAGTTTTTCGTGGGTTGGAGATACACCTCATCTAGTTACATCAGGAGCAGACGAGGCAATTTGCTGGCCTTTTGATGGGAAAGATGGACCTATGGGACGACCCCCAGTTTGTGTTGCCAATGGACGAAAACAAATTGCAACATTTGTCCAAGCTTTGCCCACAGAAAAAGCTATACTGGTTGGATTTCGAGATGGTTCTGTACTCTTAGCAGAAATTATCGAATCGAAAGAACCAATTATTTTGAAAGGTTCTAGCGGTAATGAGATAACCGCAATTGCTATAACATCTGGTTTGTCACATATACTAATTGGTGATTCAAAAGGAAATGTTTTGTGGACAACACTTTGGGCTGGGGAATCAAATGTCAAACCTATTTGAACGCAAACGACCAAACGGTAATTCTGTTCGTCAAATAAAGGAATTAATTACTGATCAATTTGGATTATCTGAGAATACTACGATAGCAGTTGCTGAATTACGGTGCCATGAACCTGGATGCCCCCCTTTAGAGACCGTAATTACTGTCCGACATCAGGATGGATCAATTAATGATTGGCGAATTGAAAAATCGGTTGATGAAATTACACGAACAGAAATAGAAAATTTAAAAAAGCTAGAAGAATGAAAGGGATGAGTATTCAACCAAATGGAAGATACTGAAATTAAGTAAAAATGAAAAAACCTAAAAGTCCATGCATTGATATTTGTAATTTTTCTGGACCTAATGGGTGGTGTTTAGGCTGTGGTCGTACTCGCAGGGAATGCCAAAAATGGAAAAAAATGAAGCCTTACGAAATCAAAAATCTTAATAAGGAATTAAATAAAAGATTGGGTAAAATTCTACAGATGTAAATCTTTATTATCTAATTAATTGGACAACTTTTTAGCTATCCTTCATATACTTTTTAAGCTCCTGCAAACGAACAGCATTCTTCTTCTTACTTCTCTCAGAGAAGTGTGTGAAATATCTATTGCAATCTTAATTGATGAATGACCTAATCTTCTGCTGACAGCTAATGGATAAACCTATGCATCAATAAGGTTGGAAGATTGCGTGTGATTTAAGCTGTGGATCCCTCTATGTTCCAGTCCAGCTTGCCTAACAAACGTATCTCATTTTTTCTTTGTTAGCTACTGTGTACGAAACCTCAAACATCAGCAAGGATCATTAGAAATTTATTAATGTTGCCGCCTAACCTAAGGAACTTTTGTTTAACCTACAAATTCCAGCATTATCCACTGCCTAAATGAAATTTATTAATAGAATAATTCCACTATCACTTTGGGAGAGCCTGCCCTTCAATTCTGTAGAACTCCTGTGCTGCTGCTACTCCCGATCCAGGCTTTACTTCTAGGATTCCAACATCTCGCATCGCCATTTCAGCCCCAGAGATAGCGCTCATTAGCATCAGTTCATTTAAATCACCCAAGTGACCTATTCGAAAAACCTTTCCTGCAACTACTGACAAACCAGCTCCTAAGCTTAAACCATATCGATTATATGCATGCTTAATTACATCATTGGCATCTCGACCATCGGGAACAACAATTGCTGTCACTGTGTCAGAATACCATTGAGGAGATTTTGCACAAAGGTTAAGTCCCCAAGCTGATACAGCCCGTCTAACTCCCTCTGCGAGAAAGGAATGGCGCTCAAATACATTCTCCAAACCCTCATCAAAAATTCTATCCAGGGAGGCTCTTAATCCTCGCAGCAGGGTCATAGGAGGTGTATAAGGGAAATAACCCGTTGCATTGGTAGCAATCATGTCTTTGAAATCAAAATAGCATCTACGCATAGTAACTTTTTTTGAAGCTTCTAAAGCTTTTTTACTGGCAGCCATTATTGCTAAACCAGCTGGGAGCATAAACCCTTTTTGGGAGCCGGATACAGCAAGGTCAACACCCCACTTATCCATTTGGAAATCAACAGAAGCTATTGAACTAACCCCGTCTACATAAAGCATGGCTGGGTGTTTTGCTTCATCCATGACAACTCTTAGATTAGCTATATCAGATTTTACACCTGTTGCCGTTTCATTTTGTGTGGCTAACACAGCTTTTATAGAATGAGTTTTATCAGCTGCCAAGATTTCACCGAAAATCTCCAATGGCACACCCGTCCCCCACTCACACTCAACTATCTGTACTTCCAGTCCAAGCCGTTCACAAAGATTAATCCACAGATGGGAAAACTGACCAAATCTTGCTGCAAGAACCTTGTCTCCAGGGTTTAATGTATTTGACATAGATGCTTCCCACCCACCAGTTCCCGAAGCAGGGAACAAAAATACTTGACCGGTTTTGGTTTTAAAGACCTTTTTGAGATCTTCAAACAAAGGCAAAATGAAATTAGGCAAATCTGGTGCTCTATGATCTTCCATTGGAACATCTATAGCTTTGCGTACAGTGTCTGGAACATTGGTCGGGCCAGGCACGAAAAGACTTCTTACTAAAACCATTTTCTTTATCTCACATTTAAGTTGCTTGGGGGTGATTATAAAATCGCCTGTTTGTCCTATATAATTAAAAATAGAAAAACAAGTAAAATATTTTTTGATAAATTCTAGTTGATATAATCAAGATACAAAAATGCTGGAATTTCTAATTTTTTACAATACTATGCGCCTTTACTATCTAAAGCTTTAGCTGTCAAATCAGCCAGACTTATGTTCTTTTCCAAACACAAAATGTGTAAATGATATCGCTTTCTTGGATTAGGATCAGGCATTTTGGATTAGTAGGTTGTCGATAACCAAAAGATCTGGCTCATTTCCGAGGAAGAATTAAAATTTTTGACTCTCTAGATCTGGATGTTACTTTATAAACATGATTGTTTCCATTTGTAATCTGAAAGATCTGTTGTTAACTAGTAGATTATCTGATCGTGCATGCAATAACTTACTTTTTGAATTCAATCTTTCAGTTACCACAGGCTATACTTCATGATAAGAAAAATGTTCGCCGTAGTGACAGGCGCTCAGGGTGGGATTGGATGCGCAATAGTGAACCGTCTACTGTCTGATGGTTTTTTTGTTATAGCGATTGATAAAACTGATCGAGGTATATTTTCTGAACACAAAAACGTTATTAATTTGTCCTGTGATATCTCTGATGAAGACTCAGTCCGAACCACTTTCTCAACTATAAGCAAAAAGTGTGATAGGCTTAACGTACTTGTTAATCTAGCTGGAATAAATCACAAGTCATCCATAAAGGATATGCAAATATCAAAGTGGGATAACCTTTTCCGTACTAACGTTGGGGGTATGTTTCTGACTGTAAAACATGCACTTCATATGATGAAAGCAGGGAAAAATGCATCAATAATTAATTTTTCCTCCATAGCTGGTCATGTTGCATCGAAAGATTACCCCGCTTATGTGACTAGTAAGGCAGCAGTGGAGAGTTTCACTATTGGGTTATCTAAAGAATTGTCAGAATACGGAATAAAAGTAAATGCAGTTGCACCAGGATGGGTAAATGCTGGCTTTACAGATGCCGCCAGATCGCAATCTGACAACCCGGACGAGCTAGAAGAGGCTGCTCGCAAAGCACACTTGATGGGTCGAATGGCTGAGGCTGAAGAAATTGCATCGGTGATTTCTTGGCTTGCAAACTCAAAATCTAACTTCATTACAGGACAAATAGTTTTTGTTGATGGTGGCCTAATGAGGGTACATTAACTATATGCAAAATAAACTTCTAATTTTAACTGGCGGAGCCGGAAACATAGGTAAGCAAACTATATTTCTTGCAAAAAAAGCAGGATATAAAACTTTATCTTTGGATTTAGTTTATTCTAAATACGCAGATAAATCGTTAGTGGTAGACGTCTCTAAAGAAGACGAAGTAGAGTCCGCTTTTAAAGAAATTGATTGTCTAGATGCATTAGTATGCCTAGCCAGTACAAATATCAAGAATGACATTGAAAATCTTTCGTGGGAGTCATGGCAACACTTAATGGCAGTGAATGTTCGAGGCGCTATGTTGTCTCTTAAGTATGCGGCGCCTCGCTTGAATACGGGGTCTTCAATAGTTCTTAAAAGTTCTTTATCTGCGTACACTGAATCAAATGGGCATCTAGCATACCAAACCTCTAAAGGTGCCGTTATAGGCCTTATGCGTGCCACAAGTGGAGAATTTGTAGAGCGTGGAATTCGTGTAAATGCCATTTGTTCAGGTTCTGTCAATACACCTCTTAATTATGATAACCCTGGTCAAACTTATAAATCTGAACTTTCTGAAATGAAGGTTAATGAAACTCATTATTTTGCTCGAATGGCTAAACCAAAGGAAATCGCCGAAGGCATAATGTTTTTGATATCAAGTGATTCCTCCTTTATGACTGGCACGGAATTGATCATTGATGGTGGCTTTTTGAGAAATCGCTAATGGTGAAAATATTATCAAGTTTCTTTAATGGGGTGCTAACAACTTTCACTAATTGTCGCCCAATGAACTCCAAAAAAAATATAACTGGCAGGTATATAAACTCTTTTTTTCTCAGCACCTATGCCCATGAAAATGTCATAGAAGTCTTCAGAGTTTCTCCAACTGGTAATTCCTTCAAACAAGGCTTGGCAGGCAGGTTGAAGGCATCCACAGGATGAGAAACAGGCTCAAAGCAAAAGAAGTTTGAAGTCTGATTTGGCGAAAAAATAATAGCATTAGAAAGGCTTCGCGATGCAGTAACTGTGCAAGACATAGCACCAAAATCCTGCTTAATCACGGCGGTGCCGTCCCAGCCAGTATAACAATTATTTATCCAAGAGTTTGGTAGCGATCTTAGCTTTCCAAATTGCCAACTTGAGTCATCTGTTAGCAATAGCTCCTCAGATGGCAGATGCTGTGTGTTCTCCAGCCAAACCTTTTTAGCCTTGAAAGCTAATTTTGTACCTGAATTTCGAGGGAACCAAGGATGAAAGCCATATCCAAAGGGTAAAGATTGGGTACCTTTGTTAGTAATACATAACGTAATCGTCAGACCTCTTGAAGTTAAGTCAAACTCCTGTTCAGCCATGTAAAGCCACGGGCCAATTGCACCATTCATGAGAGTCAGCTTAGGATTCTTATCTGATGATGAAAATGACCAAACCCTACTAAATCCATCACCATGAATGGGAAAGATCTCACCACTCAGATTAGGACTGATCTTATGAAGTTCACCCTTCCAAGTAAATCCACCACCAGAAATTCTATTTGAAAATGGAACCAAAACATTACTGGATAATGAGAAAAAATCACTTGCGTTCCCAAGCCAAGGTCTTAAAACTGGCCTACCATTTACATCTAATCTTGCTATTCCCCCGCCAAGAGTAGGAGCAAGGGTCAACTCAGCACGACCGGCCTTTATTATTCTTAGGTCAACCATATAAATTAATCCGAGCCTTCTTCTGTTCACAAACCTGTGATTTAATTTTTAGTATTAATAAAGTTATTTTTGAGTCAAATATCTTGAAGGATAAAATCATTCTTTTGTCAAAACTCCTTTTTATGTAACCTTGTTAAAATCAAAACGTTATGAGATTGATTTTTATCAAAGAGCGAAGTAAAAAAGTGATCACCAGTATAAGGTAAAAATTTTGGAAAAAACACAAAAGAAGAGATTCTGGGAGAACCTATCAAGCCTAGACTTCTCTAATGCTAATACAAAATGTTTTCTTGCTATTTTACCCATAGCCGCTGTGGAGCAGCATGGACCACATCTTCCAGTGGGGGTGGATGCCAAAATTATTGAGGGGTTAGTGACTTTAATCTCAGAAAAACTTCCAGAACGAAGCAATGCTATATTCTTGCCTACTTTCAAGATTGGCAAAAGTAATGAGCATTTAAGGTTTCCCGGAACATTGAGCTTATCCACTGAAACGTTATATTCTAGTTTACTTGATATTGGGGAATGTGTTGCTTCAACAGGTATACAGAAATTGATGTTTCTTAATAGCCATGGCGGGAATATAAGTTTGCTAGATATTACGGCGCGCGAATTAAGAATACGCCATGAAATGCTTGTCTTCAATCTTAATTGGTTTAGCTTTGGAATGCCTCCAAATCTATACTCGGATGAAGAGTTAAAATTCGGAATTCATGCTGGAGATTTGGAAACATCTGTGATGTTGGCTATCGATCCCAAGACTGTGCAAATGGATAAATCAAGAAATTTCATCCCCAAAACCGTCCAACTGGATAATGAATTCAAACATATTGGATTAAGTTCAGCGGCTAAATTCGGATGGCAGGCCCAAGATCTAAATAAGTTTGGTGCTTGTGGTAATGCTAAAGCGGCTACAAAAGAAAAAGGCGAACTTACTATTAAGTATACATGTGGAAAAATAATTGAAGCCATCAGTGAAATAGAAAAAGTTTCATCAAAACTAATATCAAATCAAACAGAGTTCTAACGTGCGTAATTTAAAAGTAAGTCCAATAATTAGCATTAAAAATGTTGACAAAAGTTTTGGATCTGGAACTCTTGCAGTAAGCGGAATGACACTTGATATCTTCAAGAATCAATTCATAAGCTTTCTTGGTCCATCGGGTTGTGGGAAAAGCACCCTCTTAAAAATGATTTCAGGTCTCCTTAGGCCAACAAACGGTAGTATTAAAATTTTAGGCAACCAAAATCATACTATGGAGATCTCCGAGGACATTGGCTTTGTTTTTCAGGATGCCACTTTAATGCCTTGGTCAACAGTCCAGGATAATGTATTTTTACCACTGAGACTAAAAGGTTTTTCGCGAAAACAAGCATCAGAAGAAATCGAAAAAACTCTTGTTAAAGTTGGCTTAAAAGATTTCAGAAGATCCTATCCGAGGGAATTGTCGGGAGGAATGAAAATGCGTGTTTCAATTGCACGTGCCTTAATAACAAAACCCAGTCTTCTCTTAATGGATGAACCATTTGCCGCTCTTGATGAAATGACAAGATTTAAACTTAATAATGACGTGTTGAGTTTTTGGGAAAATACAAAGTTAACAGTGATCTTTGTAACTCACAGTGTTTTTGAATCTGTTTATTTATCAAACCGAGTTGTTGTTATGGCTCCACGACCAGGAAGAGTAGTGGCGGATATTTCTCTAGATGAAAATTATCCTAGAACAGATGAATACAGAACTACTCCAGAATACGCCGAAAAATGTCGCTTGGTCAGTAGTCACCTCCAAAGTACAATTATTTAAGATTAGAAATAACCGTTTAAAAGGAAGACAATGATTAAGGAGAATGATGAAGAAAATTTAAGTTTTGACCGTGAGCATTTGTGGGAAAAAAGGTTGAGATGGCTTATGCCAATATTAGCAATTTCTTTTGCTATATTGATCTGGGAATTTTTGGTGAGATTTTATGACGTACCTCACTATTTGATACCTGCCCCAAGTAAAATTGGAGCAACTTTGCTAACGGACGGGCCATCTTTACTAAGAGCTATGCTATTCACAATTAAACTTACTTTTTTTTCTTTGTTTCTAGCAATTGTAGGAGGGGTATTATTGGGAATGGTATTCGCATTATCAAGAACCGTTGAAATGAGTTTATTTCCATTTGCTGTTGTACTTCAGGTGACACCAGTGATAGCCATTGCTCCTCTCATTTTAATCTATGTAGATAGCACGTTTGCTGCTCTTTTAATTTGTGCTTGGATTGTGGCATTTTTCCCAATTCTTTCTAATACGGCCATTGGCCTTAGAAGTGCAGATCATAACTTGAGAGACTTATTTGCGTTATATAGAGCGACACCATGGCAAAAATTTAGATACCTAATGCTACCTACCGCTTTACCATATTTTATGGCAGCACTAAAAATTGCAGGTGGCCTATCTTTGATAGGTGCCGTTGTTGCTGAATTTGTTGCTGGAACAGCTGGTCAAAATACCGGCCTGGCCTCAAGAATTCTTGAGTCAAGCTTTAGGTTTGAAATTCCAAGAATGTTTGCAGCTCTTTTTCTTGTTTCTATACTAGGTATTGTAATTTTTCTCCTCACGAGCTTTTTGTCTCATCTGGTACTTGGTCATTGGCACGAAAGTGAAATTAAGAGAGAGAAATAGAGGATAAGAAATTGAAGTCTAATGTTTTTTTATTTCAAGGTGCAAAAATTTTTGGTAAAACTGGGAATTGGGATATTTCAATTGCTAATGACAAAATAGAAAATATTAGTAAATCTTCAAAGACACATGGCGGTTTTATCACTCCACGGTTAGCTGATATCCACGTGCATTTAGATAAAACTGGAACCGCACAAAGAATGTCTCGAAGAGCAACCTCACTTTTTGATGCTATAGAACTTATGCATGAGGATAAAAAACATTGGAATGAGGAGGACATTTATTTAAGAGCTGCGCAAGCTGTTAAAAACGCTTTCACCCAAGGGACAGGATATGCAAGAACCCATGTCGATTGGGAGAATGAAGACTACCCAATAGCTTGGAAAATAATAAAAGACATTAAATATGAGTGGGCGGACAGAGTGAAAATACAGATGTGCTCTTTGACATCAATAGATTTACTAGAATCAGCAGGTGAGAAAATTGCAAGAAAAATCAAATCTGATAAAGGTATATTGGGTGCCTTTATATATAGAAACGAAAGATTAGATGAGAAAATAAGGAAGGTTTTTCAACTGGCATCCAAATATCATCTTGAGCTAGATTTTCATGTAGATGAAGGGTTGGAAAAAGAGGCCAACGGTATTGATTTAATAATTAAATACACTGAAGAATTTGGTATGAACGGAAGGGTGCTATGCGGACACGTATGTTCTTTGTCTTTAAGAGAAGAAAAAAAGCTGTCCCAAATACTTAAGAGAGCTGCAATTGCAAAAGTTGGATTGACCTGTCTTCCCACAACTAACCTCTGGCTTCAAGACAGCATCGAAGGGAGAACTCCAAGGCTGAGAGGATTAGCTCCCGTTCAGGAGGCACGGACAGCTGGAGTACCAGTAATGTTCGCATCAGATAATTGCCAAGATGCTTTTTATCCCTTCGGAAACTATGATATGCTGTCTGTCTTTCAAACGGCTGTAATCGCAAGCCATTTGAATGAATCAAAGTGGTTTGACAGTATTTCTACAACTCCAGCGAAATGGATGGGTTTCAATAACCTAATATCGGTTGGGAGCGAAGCAAGCTTTATTAAGTTTAATGTGGATTCGCTTTATGATTTGTTTTCTGGGAAAAATTTTGAATATGATGTTTGGAATAAAGGGGAGTTGGTTCAAAATTGAACCCAAATGATATTTTTGGTTTAAATAAATCTTGGAGGAAATTTCATGAGAAAGCAATTTGATTGGGAAGGATTTAAAAGTGAAATTTCAGGAATACGGTTTGAAGAAGGAAAAGAATTTGTTGCTTCTCGGTCGAAGGATTATTATTGGTACAGCCCAATTTTGGATGAAATTTTTCGAGATAAGACTGGTGATCTTGTAGTTATTCCGTCGAATCAAGAACAGGTACAAAAGGTGGCTGCCGCTATTGCCAAATATAAAATACCGTTAACTTTACGTGGTGGCGGTACAGGTAATTATGGTCAATGTGTCCCCTTAGAGGGTGGTGTGATAATGATTATGACTAAGCTCAATCGAATAATTGCATTTAAAGAGAAATCTGTTTTAACAGAATCTGGTGTAAGGATCTCCCGACTAGATGACGCGGCACGAAACATAGGATTAGAGCTTTTGATGTATCCCTCAACCAGGCGAACTGCAACCATAGGAGGCTTCCTAGCAGGTGGATCTGGAGGCTGTGGATCTTTAAGAAATGGAATGCTTCGCGATCCAGGAAATATAAATTACCTAAAAGTACTAACTATAGAAAAAGAGCCAAAAATTATTGAGTTATTTGATGATGATATCCAGAAAGTGCAGCATGCATATGGAACTAATGGAATAGTTTTAGAAATGGAGTTGGCCTTATCTCCGTCAAAGGATTGGATCCATTGTGCAGTACTTTTTAACGGTTACGATGAAGCATTAAAGTTTTCTATAGGAGCGCAGGAAAGAAATTTAGATTGTTATCTTCTTACTGTTGTCGAGCGAAGGTTTTCAAAGTTTTATGAAAAATTTAAAGATTTATTCCCTAGCAACAAAGACGCCGTATTCTCTATGGTAGCTCCTGAGGAATATAAAAACTTTGAGCAATTTGTTAAAGACCAAAGTGGTTTAATTTCCTTTTCTTTCCGGGAAAATGAGTTGCAGGCAAATGGATTACAGCCCGCCTATGAGTTTGGATGGAACCACACCACATTACAGGCCTTAAAAGTTGATAAGAGTTGGACTTATCTTCAGGTAGCCTACCCCCACCCATTTGACCCAGATTTAGTAATGAAACAGATGAAGCGATACGGTGAAGACATTTATTGGCACCATGAAATGGCTAGAATGGCGGGAAATGTCCAGATTTTTGCCCTGCCACTGGTAAGGAGCAAAGGTAAACAAGCTATGTACGATTTAATTGAAGAGTTAGAGCAAAAAGATGATTGCACTATCTATGATCCTCATGCTTATACTATAGAAGATGGTGGAATGAAGGAAATAGATGCCAACCAGATAAAATTTAAGAAAGAGGCCGACCCTTACGGACTAATGAATCCGGGAAAAACCAGGGGTTGGAAAACAGAAATGGCGAGACAAGATTAATTAAAAAGGAAGATAAATTATGAAAAATATTATAACATTTTTACTTAGCGTTTGTATGATTTTTGGATCAAATTTGGCCAGCGCAGCTGATAAGGTTGTTATGGGTACAAATTGGTTAGCGCAAGGTGGCCATGGAGGCTTTTACCAAGCAGTTGCTGACGGCACCTATACGAAACATGGGTTAGATGTTGAAATCATGATGGGTGGGCCCCAAATGAATAATAGGCCAATGCTAATTGCGGGCAAGCTAGATTTTCTTATGACCGGAAATCTTCTACTTTCATTTGATAATGTAAGAAATGGAATTCCTACTATGGTTGTAGCGGCTTTTTTTCAAAAGGATCCTCAAGCCATGTTAAGTCATGAGGGAAACTATGAGAATTTTAGTGATTTAACCAAAGCCCCTACTATCTTGGTATCTAAAGATGGCCAGTTCAGCTTTTGGAAATGGATGGTTAATGCACATGGCTTTAGAGATGAACAAGTAAAACCATATGCATATAACCTTGCACAGTTCTTGCAGGATGAAAAAATGGTCCAGCAAGCCTATGGAACCGCCGAGCCAATTTATGCGGCAGCAGCAGGAGCCAGTCCAAAAACATTTCTGCTTGCAGATAACGGTTGGACTACATATTCCACTACTATTGAAGCACGTAATGAGATGGTTGAAAACAATCCTGATCTAGTACAAAGATTCATTAATGCTTCTATTGAAGGTTGGTATAATTTTCTTTACGGAGATCGTACTGCTGCGTACGAGCTCATAATGAAAGATAATCCAGAAATGACGAAAGAGAAACTTGATAAAGAAATGGCTCAATTTGAAAAGCTTGGAATTATCGATGTAGGCGAAGCTATAGGCAATGGAATCGGCGCACTGAGCATGGATAGAGTCAAGGCTTTTCACAAATTAGCGGTAGAATCTGGAATAATTGAAAAAGGATCTGTTGATGTTAATAAAGTTGCTACAGACAAGTTTGTTAACAAAGGTCATGGGCTAGATATTAAGAAAAGGTTAAATTAAAGGTCAGCTTAGGGCAGTGCGCTTTCTAGTTGTCTTTTGTCATCCCAGCAAAACCAGCTTTAGTGCTGCCCTATATGCTCGAGCCTGTGGATCCCTGCAAACCTCAGGGCATGAGGTAAAATCAATTGAATTATATCAGGATAGATTCAATCCTGTATTATCTCTTGAAGAGTGGAACACCTATTTAGAAGACACAGATAAAAACCTCGCATCCGTTAGAGAGCATGTAGAAAAATTAGTCTGGGCTGAAGCCTTGGTATTTATTTTTCCAACTTGGATGTACGGCCCTCCAGCCCTGTTCAAAGGTTGGCTAGAGAGAGTCTGGCTGCCGGGCTTTGCCTTTGAAATTCCAACCGGAAAACAAAAGAGAGCTCAAGGCAAACTACGAAATATCAAAAGGTTTTGTGTCATTACAACGTCAGGTTCTCCTAGATGGTGGTTGTGGCTTATAGGAAATCCCGGGAAGAGAATGCTTTTTAATGGTTACAAAATTTTGTTTAACAAGTATTGCAAATTAAAGTGGCTCCAGCTCTACAACATGAACCATGCAACAGCACAAGATAGAGAAGCTTTTTTAGGAAAGATTTCAAATTATTTTTCGTGTATCAAATAAGTAAATACCTTGGAGTAAAAATATTGCCGCGAAAAAAGATAGAAATATCGCCCCAAACTATACATCGACCATTTGGCAATTATTCCCATGGAGTGTTAAATATTGAAACTGGGTTACTCTTAATCTCAGGTCAGCTAGGTATAAACTTAGATGGATCAATACCAAACTCTTGTATAAAGCAAGCAGAGATATGCTTCTCAAATATTGATGCGATAATTAAAGAAGCCAATTTTAATCGTGAAAACATTCTCCGCTTAAATACATTCTTAACCGATAGAAAAAATCTACCTGAATATATGAAGGTTAGGGATAGCTTTTTTTCAGATATAGCTTTAAAACCTGCTTCAACTGTAGTAATTGTGTCAGGTTTTACCAAACCAGAGTTTTTAGTTGAAATTGAAGCCATTGCCCAGAAATAAAGAAAAAGCAATAACAAACAATTATGACAAATACCCTAAATATTCTTTTTGAATGTCCAACATTGTGTTTAATAACTTTTCTGCAGCTTTAGGGTTGTCGACTACTGGATCAGACAGCATGGCTAGATAAGCACTATGCTTAGATTGGTTTATGACAGCATCGGTTGTTAACCGGATCACACCAACCTGATTATTCAATAAAGCGCCAAAGCTAGAAGGATAGTTATCTAACCTAACTCCACTCACCCCACTTTTATTTATTTTCCCAGGCACTTCCACAACTATATCTCTTGGCAGTACGTCGATTAAATCAGTATTGGACACGTTCACCGCTTCTTCTTCCAAATCAGTATCCTTTATGATTGCTTCAATTATAGGAATTATTCTCTCATACATTTTTTTCTTTGGATCAAACAGGTGAGAGAAAGATGATTGATTTTCATGAAAGTTTAAGCACTTATTTCTGTAATTAGTATAAAATTCATTTATTCCATCATGGTCTGCAACACTGTGTCCCCACTGCAAATATTCACCCAAATGACTATCTACTGTAATTGGCAGATAACCATAATCTTTATACAATTGGCAAAAAACACCTCTTTCTGCTCCTGGTTTGGATTTATGATAGTCATCGTAACAATTAATAAAATTTGAATAGTAGTCCCTAAATTTGTTTCTTATCATTGGATAGCCATTCTTTTGCGTATCCTTATATTTTGCCTCTAAGAGTATGCTAAAGTGATTAAGCCCGCCGGCCTTTATTTCTATGTTCTCATAAGCAGTTTCCATCAAATCTGGCAATTGTATCCTCATTGAATTTATTTCGTGGCAAAGGCCAGTATATTTTAATTCAGGGTATTTAGTGGTTACTGCATGGCTAATTCGCTGCATTGGATTCGAGTAATTGAATACAAATGCATTTGGGCAAATTGTTTTTATATCTTCACAGATTTTTAGAATGGGCGGAATTATTCTTAGGGAATGGAAAAGACCTCCAGGGCCACCATTTTCGCCATAAATTTGTCTAATGCCAAATTGTAATGGAATTTTCCAGTCTTGCTCCCACAAATCAAATCTACTGCCTACTTCGATTGAGATGATGCAAAAGTCCGCATTTTTAAGAGCCACCTTCCTATCGGTATTGGACTCAATATTAAAATTACGGTCAAGTTTGGCTTTATAATTTTCAGCAATATTTTTTGTCTTTTCCAACGCTTTCTTATTTATATCGTGGAGAGTTATTGTGGACCCTTCCAAAACTTTAGAATTAAAAATATCACTTATTGTACCTAAACCAAAAATTGCGCTACCAGCACCTATTAAAACAATCTTTGCCATATCTATATTTTAACTTTCCAAGATCTATCTAATTATGTATTTTTTGAATACTTTCAAGGAGATACATTTTCTGGAAATTTACCTGACCCTGTCACCATGTAACCTATGCCCAAGAAGAGCTAAAAGAATAATGAGGCCATTAAAAAACTGCCGCCAAACGCCACTCATTCCGACTGCTATAACTCCGACTTCCATGTAGGCAATTACCCCTACACCAAAAACTGCTCCTGCTATAGTGCCTAGACCACCCCAATAAGGAGTTCCTCCCACAAAAACTGCTGCGAGCGCTAATAATAAGTACCCAAACCCTTGTGTTGGGAAAAAAGAATACGTTATTAAAGTCGTAAATATGCCCGCTATGCCTGCACCCAAACCAACAAACATAAATGTTTTTATCTTTACTGCTTTGACATTAATGCCCATCTGCTCAGCACTTACATAATTGTCGCCAACATGATGAATATGAATACCAAAGACATGTTTATTAAATAAATAATAGCTAAAAATTACGAATGCTAGTGCCCAGAACATTTGCATTGGAAATCCATAAAAATTTCCAACTAAAACATGATAAACCCAATGATTTTCTAACTCATCCATCATAGTTATTGATCGGCTCTCTGTTAATACCAAAATAAGGCCTCTTAAAAGAAATAAGACCCCCAATGAAGCAACCAAAGAAGAGAGACGTCCATAAACTATCAACGCACCAACCAAAGCCCCAACTATGGCCCCACTAATTACTCCAGCTAAAATTGCAATTGCCGGATCTATTCCAGCCTTTACCAGAATAGCAAAAATGTATGCTGCCAATGCGTAGGTAGAAGCAAACGATAGATCAATTTCCCCTGAGGCTACTAAAAACACTAGTGGAATTACCAAAAATATGAGAGTGGGCATCATAACAAAAACAGATTGATGCAAGTTTGGCCTCAACCAGGCTTCTGGAGCTCCAATAAGAAAAATTAGCATCAAAAGTATAAAATAGCCCATACTGCCAAATGCTCTACCATTTTTATGAAAAATCTTTCTTATTATTGATGGTTCTTTATTCATGACTATCTCTAGTGCTTTTTTATTGTATCTCTCATTATTTTCATTAGTTCCTCAGGACTAGAAACATCGCTTTTTGTTAATTGGTGAACCACTTCCCCACGATCAAGTATAACAAATCTATCAGAAATATCATAAACATGGAAAATATTATGGCCTATAAACAGTACTGATCTGTTTGATTTTTTCACATTTTTAACAAAGTCAAAAACTTTTTCAGTTTCGTTCAAGGACAAAGCATTTGTTGGTTCATCCAGTATTATCAATTCAGCATTATTGTATATAGCTCTAGCAATTGCCACACCCTGTCTTTCACCACCAGATAAATTACCTACAGGCGAGTCAGCATTTATTAATTTTGATGTGAAGCCGATTTCTCTAATCAATCTATTTGCTTCATTTATCTGTTCTTTCTCTCGTATAAAACCGAATGGGTAGGTTAACTCTTTCCCCATAAAAATATTCCAAACGATAGATTGTTGAGGGCATAAGGCCCTATCTTGAAATACAGTTTCTATACCCGATTCCCGCGCTTTTAATGCAGTCCATTTTGAAACCGTCCGACCCTTAATCAATATCTCGCCTTCATCAGGCGAATAAACTCCCACAAGAGTCTTTATCAGAGTGGATTTCCCAGCCCCGTTATCACCTATTAATCCAACTATTTCTCCAACCCCAACATGCAATGACGCATGGTTTAGCGCCGTAATACCACCAAATCTTTTGGTGACATTCTTTAATTCAATAATGTTAGCCATGATACCTCGGTGATACTGACCCATTTTATTAAATGGGTCAGTAAAAAGTTAGTTTTATCTTAACCCTGCATCCGCAAGAGATTTAACTGCCTTGTAGTTGTTTGTATCAACAAATCCGGCCCCAGTGTCTTGATTAATAGCTCCTGTTCCAAGAACAGCAGTTTGACAAAGAGACAAAACAGGTAAATAGCCTTGCAAGAAAGGTTGTTGATCTGAAGTCAGGTGGACATAACCTTTTTCGAAAGCAGTCATGATTTGCGGGCTTGTATCAAATCCTATCTGCAAGATTTCATTAGGCCCATAACCCGCTGCTTTGGCAATGCCCTCGGCAACATTCATAATATCACTACCCGGATGGACAATTATTTTTGTTGTAGGGTTAGCACTTAAAGCCGCCGTGAAAATAGGTATTACAGTATTTGGATCTGATGCATATGCTGGGTTACCATCGACAACGGTTACGGTCATTCCATGCTCTTCAAAAATAATTCTTGCACCATCCTCTCGCTGAGCTCTTGCATAATCTCCTATTGGAACCATTACTATAGCATGATCACCGGCCTTAAGACCGAATTGTCTAATGGCTTCTCTAGCTAAGGCCTTACCTTGAGTTGCCAAATTAGCACCAACATAGCCGCCACCAAACCTTGCTCTTACTCCAGCGGGATCAACATTCTGATAAGTCATAAGTATACCTTTTTCAGCAGCTTGCTTAGCTAGCGGCATTAAAGCATCATCTCCAGGGTGCCCCATCATTCCAATGGCATCAACCCCCAAACCAATAGACTCTCTAAGTTGGCGCACCATTTTTTCAAAATCCCACTCTGAATAAATAATTTCCGCATCAGCACCAGTATCCCTAATAGCGTTCATCGCACCTGCAGCAACTATTCCTGCAAAACCTCCTGCTTCAGGACCTCCAGCATAAAAATGCATTTTTACATCTGAACACCAATTGTCTCCCAAATCTTGCCCAGTAGGCCCTGCAAAAGAAATAGAAGAAAATGGTATAATACACAAAACAGTAATAATAATTTTAATAGTTTTCAATTTGCCCTCCCAATTTTTTTTTAAAGGTTAAAAAGTTGAAGCGGTTTACCTATGAGGAGTCAAGTAAAATGTTTATCAGAGTGGATAGGCTAAAATATTTTCAATGCCAACTTTATGTATTTATGATGTGAACACTCACAACCAACAGTGCCTTAAAAGCTAAACTGGGATAACTTTGAACTAAATCTTCCTCGAAGTAGCCATCACAAATTTTTCAAACTCTTGCTCATTTATTTTAATATCATGATTGTTCCCCGGATAGATTCCGTTGTCTACTTCGGATCTAAATTTTTTATAAGCGTCTACAGATTTGGCTTTTATTCTCGCGTAATCTTCCGATAGGGAAGTATACACCTTTGCATGCCTAGGTATATGACCTTCATTATAACCCAAAATATCCTCTGAAAATAAATACTGAGCATCGCAACCTTGCCCGCTACCCATCCCAATCATAAAGATGTTTACATTTTTACTAATGTATTCTCCAACCTTGAAAGGTACGATTTCGATTTCAGCTGCGAAAGCACCAGCTTCCTGTAATATTAAGGTTTGATCATAAATCTTTTTAGCTTCAAAAGCCGTTTTCCCAAATGCCTTGAAGCCACCAAAGAACGTGGATTTATAGGGAATGAAACCGGTATGTCCTATTACAGGGATACCCTCGTCAGCAATAGCCTTTATAAACTTGTCGCTTTGCGGACAATAAATAGCGTCGGCACCTGATTCATATAAAGTAAAAGCCCTTTTTAAAATATCATACTCACTGAAATACTTTCCATAGGACAATCCTATAGTTAGAAAAGTGTCTTGTGCCGCACTTCTAATTGATTTTGTGTCATTATTTTCAGATGATATAATCATTTGTATCCCAGCTAGTTCACAAGCTTCTGCTTCTCGAGCATCATGCGTATAAACTTCAGCCAGTTTTTCCTTGCCTTTGCAGGCCAATATTTCTTTAACTGTCAGTTTTTTTTTCATTTTTAGACTTTAACGATTGAGGATTATAATTGAATCATGCTTTCACACTTCTATGAAGACCTGCTAGCTCACTAAATTTACCAATGGACTATTTGTGATAAGATTTTATGCACTAGCTTGTGGTACTGTTACAGGAATAAAATAATCTGGATCCTTAGATTTCTTAATTACAGCGGGAATTATCTCTTTGTAAGCCTGGAAAAGTGTTTGTGGCTCAGGCAACTGGTCTTTTATTGCCTCATGTAATTTAGGAAGGTTATAAGATGGTACTGATGGAAACATATGATGCTCAATGTGATATTCCATGTTCCAATAAATAAAGCTTAAAACTGGATTTAACCGAATAGATCGTGTCGAATGCCTATGATCCTTAATATCCTCCCTAAGTCCCATATGCTGCGTAATACCCCAAATGATATTTAGTGTCGCAAAAAATTTCGGAATCAGCAAAAGGAAGATTGGTAAAAAAGAACCCATATATAAAGATAACAAAATGATTGAAACCCAAATGAAGACAAATAGTCTAGAGACCTTAATACAGTTTGCCTTTTTATGATCAGGTATGCACTCCTCCATTACTCTGGTATTAACTGCAAAGGCATGTTCAACTATTTCTCTTTGAATAGATTTGTGGAGATTTAATAATCCCATTCCCGGCACAAAAATAATCAAAAAATTAAGGAGACTTTTTGGCCTCCAAAATATGCTGCCATCCACTTCAAAGTCGTGTGGGTCTATAGATGCAGTAAAATTGTGGTGAAGGGAATGGCTGCAACGGAACCGCACAGGTTCGAAGCTATTCATAAACCCACCAATATAATAAAAAATGTCATTCAATCTTCTAGATTTAAATGCCGTCCTGTGACCACATTCATGCCAAATGGCATCAGCACCGCCCCAAAGAGTACAATATGCAATATAAGAAGGGATAAACCAAAAAGATCCCCAAGAATGTATACAAAGCATTCCTAGCACAAGTAGAGAACCAAAAAATATAATCATATGCCTCCATCCTGGCAGATCCCTCCTCTGGGAAAGTTCTCTCAAGATCTTACTATCAATGTGGGGCTTAAACCATCGTTTTGATGCGTTGTTAATATCCAGTTCTACTTTGCTTTGGGTCAAGGTTTCCTATCCATATATCTTTTACCGATGAGGATACATAATAAAATGGAAAATTAAACCCAAAAAAATTTCTAAATGGAATATTATAATGTCCAATCACAAGTAAGTTCACATGAAGATCAACTAAGCAAAACGTGTAAACGCTATCACTCAATTAGATTTGTAAGCCTGCGTGTCTAGTATGCTCAACAACGCTTATCTATATGGAAAATCCAGAATTCTCCACCTTTTAATCCACCCCTCCAATAGTTTCTGCTTGCACAGTTTTCAACAAGCCAGTAAAATTTGGGTTGTTGGGGTGTAGCCAAGTCGAAATGCAACGGTTTTTTTAAGAAAAGAAACCATATCGTATTATCTAATACCCCCCAAAAACCAATAAGATATGTCTAACGTGTCAGCTACCTTCTCTAAGATACTTTCATAGACTTTATTTTGGTACTCCTAATAGGTATGATTTTAGGTGTGGATAGTGATTTGAATGCACGGATGTCTAGGCATTTGCTAACCAGCTAAATAGGATAACCGTCACAAATCAAATTAGAAGCATGTTTGAACCTGAGAGCATGATACCCTGTATGCTCCAATCCGGCTTGCCGGACAATCTTATCAATCATTTTTCCTATAACTTTTATTCCTTTTTTATTACCCCCTCTCGCGTCGGTTTATAAATTGGGGTATGAAGGTTTAAAGAGGATATATTCTTTTCAAGACCACAGCGTAAAAGTGCTGCAGCAGCCAAGTTAAAATAGTCCGTATTATCTTCATGCTGTAAAATGGATATAGGCAGCATATTTTTTTCTGAATACCGTACACAGTTGCGAGCCATGATTTGTGCATCATCAATATGGCTGGATCCCTTGTCCGCACCGCTAACCAAGGCCTCAAATAACATGATTTGCTGTGGCTTTGAGGTAAAGCTATCTTCATTCAAGCAATAAGATACATTAGGACAGTAGGACTGTATTCCTTTAAACAGGTAAAGCATGATGGGAAGATTAATAACCAAAACCTGGGCTCCGGCCCCTGCAGACCAGGGCCTTTTACCTTCGCCCTTTCTAGCTCTTGTGGCTAATATTAAATCCTTTCGCAAGGGCACAAAAAGCGGTGCTTCTAGTCCTAAAATCAGACCATTATCTTTAGTAGCCTTAGCAACATGAGGAAACAACTCATCAAGATTGAAACCGCTATGCTCTTCGCCTGTTTGGCAGTTAATCAAACACCAACCTAAATTTCCTAACTTAGGCGAGCCAATGTCAATTACACAAATACTATATTCATCATCTAATTCATTTATCATCTAATTTAAACAAAAGTTCCTCTATCAATATCACTCAGGAATTTATTACTGTCGTCGCGTATCGCTTTTTTCTTATCATCACTCATCCGATCATATGATTTATACATCAGTCCAATACGATGATTACTTTTGAGTTTCTGACGATTGTGAGCAAGAAAAGCCCAGTAGAGATAATTAAAAGGACAGGCATCGGAACCATTTTTTTTGGTCACCTTGTAATGACAGTTCGTGCAGTAATCGGACATCTTGTTGATATAACCTCCACCTGCTGCATATGGCTTGCTGGCTAAGCACCCTCCATCAGCAAATAAAGTCATTCCGTAAACATTGGGTAACTCAACCCACTCATAGGCATCAGCATAAACAATTAAAAACCACTCATGAACATATTTGGGATCGATGCCAACTAGTAGGGAAAAATTGCCAAGTACCATCAAACGCTGGATGTGATGAGCATAAGCGTTTTGTTTTGTCTCAATAACGCACTGGCGAATGCAATTCATCTGCGTTTTTGCAGTCCAATAGAAATTTGGCAGTTTCCGGGTTGCCTGAAAGAAATTTTGCTTCGAATATTTTGGCATTTTGAGCCAATAGATACCACGTACGAATTCACGCCAGCCAATAATCTGGCGAATGAACCCTTCCACGGCATTCAAAGGTGCCCTACCTTTTATGTAAGCATCCTCTGCTGCTTTTACGCATTCTAGCGGCTGCAGAAGCCCACAATTCAAATAGAAACTGATGTGGGAATGAAACATCCAAGGTTCACCTTCAATCATTGAATCTTGGTAACTACCAAAAGAGAAGAGGCGTTTTTCAATAAATGATTCCATTACCTTCAAAGCATCATCACGTGTCACGGCAAAATGAAAAGGTTCAAGGTTACCGAAGTGATTTTTAAAATGCTCCGACACAAGTAAGATAACGTCTCGTGTAATTTCATCCACATTGACCATATAAGGTGATGGGACTTTCAAACCTTTTTTTGGCGAATCACGATTCTCAATATCGTAATTCCAGCAACCTCCAACTGGTTCATCGCCCACCATAAGCACATCATATTTTTGACGCATTTTGCGATAAAAGTTCTCCATGCGAAGCTGCTTTCGATCCTTTGCCCAGTCAGAAAATTCTTCTGCCGAACATAAAAAACGGTCGTCATCCCTAATTTCAACTGGTATATCGAATTTGGATTGCCATAACTCAATAACTTTTAGCACCCGATATTCGCCTGGATGCGTTACAACAACTCTTTCAAAGTGGTGTTTTTGGCAAAAACGCTGCACCTCTCCTGTTAATGATCCTGAGTTATCCAGATCATCTAATCTCGTGTATTCCGTGCGATAACCTTTCTGTTCCAACTCCCCCGCAAAGTGACGCATAGCTGAAAATAGAAAAGCAATTTTCTTCTTATGATGCTTGACATAGGTGACTTCATCCCATACTTCGCACATTAAAATGACATCCAGACATGGATCATAATCCCTCAAGCTAGACACCGAATGTGAAAGTTGATCTCCTAAAATAAGGCGTAAACTTCGCATGGATTTGATTAACTCAACTATTGAAAAAAAATAAGGTGTGCAGCACCGTATTCGGACGGGTAGATTAATGATGTAAGTACGAAACTAATCAATTTAAACATGAGACTTGAATCCATGTCTACTATGTCGCGCGCCAAAATGTCGCCGTTTCATGGATTGAAATTTAGAGAAGGCATCATACGTGTGTTGGGTTACCTGCCCAGTAACCTGTACTTGGACGTACAGTCTTCCCATCGCTACGGGCCGCTCCAGGGCGGCGGCCCAACTTCTTCGTTTGGACGGATTGATACATATCAACAAGTTGAAAAGGATTTTGATTAGAAATGTTTCAAATTATTCTACAAAGTCTCCCGAACTTGATTTTTCTAGGTCTCAAATGTTTTTTAATTGCCTCTTTATGCTAGCGATATCAGTTAACATATCTGTAGCGCTTAGCTTCTTGTACGTTAGTAATACGATATTTTATTATTTCAAAGGAGAACTACTATGAGCTTTGGATCCGATTTCCTTGACGCACTTTCGACTGCCTACAGAACAGGAATTATAACAGACTTTTTATCTGAAAAAATTTCCAC
>CACKFK010000018.1 GCA_902599445.1 uncultured Alphaproteobacteria bacterium | reverse complement strand
AGATCTACCAGGAAAATGGTAAGGGCGTAGAATTTTTTGTATCAACAGAATTCGATCAAGCCTTGGCCCATGTCCGTGCCAGAGGAAATCTTTCTGTGCGAGAAAAAGATCGTCTTGTAAGGATGGTAGAGCAAGAAATAATTGGGATTAAAGGCGTGGAAGCCGTTTTTGCCTTCACGGGCCCTGGCGGATTCACAAATGCGGACGGGCTTGGCGATTCTAAACCTAGTGACACAGTGGGAGGAATACAAATAGAATTGGCATCATGGGATAAAAGAAGGCCAGGGAAATTAATAGTGGCCGAAATAAATGAAAAACTCAAAACTTTGCCTGGAGTGAAAGCTCAAATCTCCGAACAGATAAGAGGCCCTTCATCTCCAAAACCAGTATTTATTCGGGTCTCTGGTAATGAAAGGACTAAACTATTAGAAGCAACAGAAATTATACGAAAAAAATTAGATAGCAATCCTAACTTAACGGATATTGGGGATACTCGCCCATTACCAGGTATAGATTGGCAATTTGATGTTGATGTAGAAGCAGCAGGACTTTATGGAACTGATGTCTCAGCTATTGGTGGAGTAATCCAATTGGTAACAAGGGGCATAAATCTAGGAACAATGAGAACAGAGACCTCAGATGAAGAACTTGAAATAAGAGTTAGATTTCCAGAAAAAGATCGTCTGTTGTCCACAATTGATAACTTAAAAATCAGAACTACACTAGGGTTAGTTCCAATCTCAAATTTGTTGAGTAGGAAACCTGTTCCAAAAATCGATAATATTGCAAGAGTAAACAAATCTAGGATTTTTGACATCTCAGCTGATATTATAGAGGGTGCTAACGCTAATGAAGAACTAAAAAAACTGGAAAAATGGTTGATAACAAGTGACCCTCTACCCAAAGGAGTAGAATGGGAATTCACTGGAGAGGCAAATGATCAGGCCGAAAGTCAAGCTTTCCTAGGTATAGCTTTTTCAGGAGCCTTAGGCTTAATGTTTGTGATACTGTTAGCTCAATTTAATAGCTTTTATAATTCAGTTCTGGTTCTTTTGGCAGTCATCATGTCTACGGGTGGTGTCATGGTAGGAATGCTAATAATGGGTCAAACCTTTTCAGTAATTATGACTGGCACCGGTATAGTCGCATTAGCTGGAATTGTTGTTAATAATAATATCGTCCTCATTGATACTTATCAACAATACTATGGTTCAATGAATGCAATTGAAGCCATAGTTAGGACGGTGGAGGATAGAATAAGGCCAGTATTGTTGACAACAATAACAACTATGGCTGGCTTAACACCAATGATGTTTGGTTTGTCTCTAGACTTTCAGCATGGTGGTTACACCTTAAATGAGCCGACGGTAACTTGGTGGAAGCAACTAGCAACTGCAATTGTTTTTGGATTAGGATTTGCTACAATCCTAACCTTGCTATTAACTCCAACACTTCTAGCGTTAAGATACTGGAATAGCGAATTTTTTGCTAGAATTCTCAAGATCTTTAACAAAGATAAGATTAAAATTACTTAAGTCCATGCAGAGTAACGATCCAATTCTACTTCATTTGAAAAAACCGTTTGTTGATAGCGTTAGGTTTGTCCTTCTGCTGCTTGATTCTCCCATAATGACCTGTATAACCCATTTAATGCTAATAATTGATTATGACTACCTTCTTCAACTATTTCTCCAGCTTTCAAAACGACGATCCTATCTACGTCTGTCATAGCTGACAAACGATGAGAAATAATAATCATCGCCGTATTTCTCTTCTTTCGTCGTAAATTATCGAGAACCTTTTTTTCTGTAGAATAATCTAGAGAGGATGTAGCCTCATCTAACAATAAAATAGGTGAATCTTTTAAAATCGTTCTCGCAATACCTATCCTCTGTTTTTCACCACCCGACAACTTTAGACCTCTTTCCCCTACCAAGGTTTGATACCCGTCAGGTAATCCATTAATGAAGTCTTCAATACCAGCATCACGCGCTGCAGAAGCAATTTCTTCAAAACTGGCATCTTGATTGGCATACTGTATATTATATAGGATTGTATCATTAAAAAGGACAGTATCCTGTGGGATCACACCAATATTTTGATGTACGGAACCCTGTTTTACATCGGTTAATTTTTGATTGTCGATAGATATGTAACCTTTGTCAGGATCATAGAACCTAAATAAGAGCCTTGCTATTGTAGATTTTCCACTTCCAGTAGCGCCAACAATAGCGATTTGATCTCCTCTAGATAGACTTAAAGAAAAATTATTCAAAATCCTTCTACCCTGATTATAGGAAAAATTAAGGTTACAAAACTCTACCCTTGCGTCTGAAATTACCAAGGGCATGGCACCCTCTTTATCTTTAATTTCTACTGGGAGATCTAAAAGGGAGAACATGGAGCCCAAATCAACTAAGGCTTGACGAATTTCTCTATAAACTGTGCCTAGAAAGTTTAAGGGCATACTCAATTGGATAATTATAGCGTTTAATCCAACAAAAGCTCCTAATGTTAGCTCTCCACTGAGGACATCAAACATCCCAAATATCATAACGCCCATTAAACCAAATGTTATAATAATGGATTGTCCCAAATTTAGCAGCGCTAAACTTATGTTAGTTTTTACCGCTGCATCTTGATATTTTTTCCTAGATACATCGTATCTTTCAATTTCATAGCTCTGGGAATTAAAATATTTGACTGTTTCATAGTTCAGTAAACCATCAATCGCTTTTTGATTAGAGTCAGCATCATATTTGTTCATTTTTTCCCTGATAGAGACTCTCCATTCAGTAATCCTAAACGTAAAGATTACATAGAAAAATAAAGATACAGTTACTACGGTTATATAACTAAAATCATAACGATAGATTAATAAGAGCATTACCAAAAAAAATTCGAATAACAGTGGAATCACATTGAAAAACAGAAACCTAAGTATAAATTCCGTTCCAATTACTCCTCTTTCTACTATTCGGCTTATTGCTCCGGTTTTCCTCGTTAGGTGAAATCTTAAGGACAGGGAATGGATATGATTGAAAGTTCTTAGAGCTATAAGCCTCAAAGCATTTTGCCCAACGATAGAAAACACCGCGTCTCTAAGCTGAGTAAAGCCAATACTTAGAATTCTGAGAATATTATAAATTATAATCAAACCCAGGGAGCCAAATCCAAACACGAGATAAGGATCAGCATCTTCTCCAGAAAAGTCAAAAGAATCTACCACCCAAATCAAGCTTATGGGTATTAGCACAGTAAAAACTTTGGCAAGAATCAAAGACAGAAATGCTAAAACTACCCGAAAGCGATAAGCTATATTCTCTCTGGGCCAAAGATATGGCGTCAAGTTTTTGATTATGGATAAATTGGACGTGCTCTTGTTGTCTGTTTTTTTCACAAGTGACCCATATAAACTATATCAAAATGTAACTTGTTAAAACCATGGAATAGTCGGAATTAAAACTAATCTAAAAGTGAAAATACCTGACCAGGATAAATTAAATCTGGATTCTTGATCAAATGATCATTTTTTTTATAGATTTCCATGTAAAGAATTCCTCTCCCATAAATACGCCTGGCTATACGCCACAAGCTATTTCCTGGTTGAACAGTTATTGCTTCTGCAAATAGCTTATCCAACAAATCTTTAGCCTCTTGTTTAAAAGGAGACTCTATTCTGGATAATACAGCACCACTACTATCGACTTCATCTAAACGAAGGGTGTATATCCCTGGAGTAATCACCCCCAAATCTATCCGCCAACTGCCATCATCAGCAGGTTTAATTTTACTCCGTAAAACATTATCTAGATAGATAAAAACAGCCATATCTGACCGACATCTTCCATATAGAACTGCATTGCCATCGCTTGAATATTTAATTCTATCCAACGAAACTTGGTCTACTTTAATGGGTGCAGAAATTTGTTTGAGAAGTAAATCATCATCCTTTATTTCAATAATTGATACCGCATTAGTCTGCCCTTCACCTACCGTCTTGATATCTGCCTCTTGTACTAGACCAGGCAAGACAAAAAAGCTATTTGCTGAAACCACCCAGGGAGGCTCTGAAATTACTCCATCATCATCAACTATTTCCTTTTTTTTCATATCCCTTGTTAAGAGTTTTAATTCCTGGGCATTCTCTGATGAGGACACCTGACCAATAATCACAAAACCTCCATCTTCATTTGTCTTAGAAGCACCAACAACCTTGTCATCAATTCTTGCCTCCACAGCAGTATCTGGATCTGTTTTACCGGCAATCACAGTAATACCGCTTTCATCAATCCTCAAGATATCTACTGTGGTTTGGCCATTCTTCTTTTTTTCCTCCAAATCTTCATCGCTGCCAAGGTTATCTATTTTTTCAGTCACTTCAGCATTCTTAAGGCTTTCAACTTCCGTTTCATTAGTGGAAGTTTCATTGGTATTATTCATAGTTTGGGTATTTTGATCTGTCTCGATAACATCTTCATTAGGTTTTTCTGAACTCACACTCAAATCTTTGATTTTTTTCTCCAAAACTATGGCACTCGATAATTCTCCTTTATCTATTTTCTCATTCACTTCATCCTTAAGTGGATTGGACGAACTATCGCTCAATAATTCTCCTTTATCTATTTTCTCATTCACTTCATCCTTAAGTGGATTGGACGAACTATCGCTCAATAATTCTCCTTTATCTATTTTCTCGTTCACTTCATCCTTAAGTGGATTGGACGAACTATCGCTCAATAATTCTCCTTTATCTGTTTTCTCATTCACTTCATCCTTAAGTGTGTTGGAAGAGCTATCGCTTTCAATGCCTTCAACAGAATCCATGCTGGAAGTATTAATTTCGGGATCTTCATTTTTTGAGACAGTTGTTTTATTTGTATCTATTTCGCTCGTATCTGCGGCTGGTGTTTCTGTTTGGGTATTTTTCTCAACCGGATCCTTCTCATCAACAGCTTGATGGACCACTATGTAGATCGCTGCGGATAAGAATCCGACTAAAAGTAACAAAGCGCCAGGCCAGCCAAGCTTAATTAATATCTTATTCATGGTTTTGTAGAAAGCCTCATTCCCAATATGTTTATGGAATTAAACACAACATTGCTGTAACAGTAAATAAAAAAGGAAACTAATAATGATAAAAAAGAGCATATCGTCAATCTGCGTGTTTTGTGGATCAAGATCAGGTTCGAAAGAGGAATTTTCTCAGGCCGCCACTCAACTCGGGCTACAGCTTGCCAGAAATGATTACAAACTGGTCTATGGGGCAGGTAATATTGGGCTAATGGGAGATATCGCAAAGGCATGCGAAAAAGCTGGCGGTGATGTCTTAGGTGTGATGCCCAAAAAATTAACTAGTAAGGAAATAGGCCGAAGAAGTATCAAGAGCTTTATAATAACAGAGGACATGCATGAAAGAAAAAAAGTCATGTATATGAACTCCCATGCTGTAATTGCAATGCCAGGTGGAATTGGCACACTTGAGGAACTTTTTGAAATGATCACTTGGAAACAATTAGCTTTTCATAAAAAACCCATCTATCTTTTGAACATACTAGACTTTTGGAGTAAAACAATTGAAGCCCTCCAGGGCATAGTCGAACTAGGTTTTGCTGAAAAAACAATGTTGAACCACTTCAAAGTTTGTCAATCAGTAGATGAAATTTTTCTCGATCTCGAGAGTTCAACTCTGATTGAATCTGATGAATAAAGAAATAAGCTAATCCAAATCAGGCCAAAACTGATACCATGAGTTAAGGTAAAGGTTTCTGAGAATATCACCACAGCTACGAAAAACTGCAATGTTGGGTTAAGATAATTTACCAAGCCGACCGTAGAATAGTTTAAGCCTGAAATTGCCAAGGAGAACAAAAATAATGGCAAGCTTGTTATCAACCCAGATCCAATAAACATACAGAAATCAATTCTTGAAACATCAAATAATGTCTCTTCCGAACTGAGTCCAAGAAAAATTAAATACCCAAGTGCAATGGGTGATAATAGGCAAATCTCTACCGAGATAGTTTGCAGGGAATTTAAAGACAGGTGGTTTTTTATAAGGCCGTATATGCCAAAGGTAATTCCTAACAAGAGTGCTATATAAGGAATTTCACCTAGCCCCCTAGAAAGAAATACCACACCAAAAAGTGCAAGAAATAATGCAATAAATTGCACTTTTGAAAATTTTTCGCCCAAAAAGATGAAACCAAAAAAAACGGCAATAAGTGGAAAAATATAATAGGCAAATGATGCCTGAATTACTTGCTTCACACTAATCGAATAAATGAAACCAAACTGATTTATTCCGATCATTAGACTAGCAAACGCCAATAGCATAAATGATCGCAAATTTTTCACTAAATATAGTATGCCAGATAATTTACCTGTGATAGCCAGGAAGACAATCAAAAAAAACAAGGCCCATATAACCCTATAAGCCATGATCATCAAAGGATCTATATGATTTAACTGATGATAAAAAAGAGGAGACAGCCCCCAAATGATACATGCACAAACTAAAGCTATGAGTGCCGTGTAGTTCATAGCTATTTTGTTCTATTGTGCTCAGATCATTTCATGCGAGATGCAACATTTTCCCAATTAACCAACTTATCTAAAAAGTTGCCGATGTATGCAGGCCTCTTATTTCTGAAATCAATATAATATGAGTGCTCCCAGACATCGCATCCGAGTAAAGTGTTTTGTCCAAAACATAACGGGTTAACGCCATTCTCAGTTTTTGTAATTTTTAGAGCCCCGTTTGTTTCTTGAACCAGCCAGCACCAGCCAGCACCGAATTGTCCTACTCCAGCAGCAGAGAATTCTTCTTTAAACTTTTCAATTGAGCCAAAATTTTCATTTAAAGCACTTTCCAATTCCGATGGCATTGAATTTCTCCCTGCACCCATCATTTCCCAAAACTGGCAATGATTCCAATGCTGTGAAACATTATTGAAGATCCCGCTCTGCCCTACAGAAGTGGAATTATAAGTCCCCATTATTATTTCTTCTGTCGATTTATCTTCCCATTCTGTACCTGCTACTAATTTATTACCATTATCTACATAAGCTTTATGATGCAAATCATGGTGAAACTCTAACGTTTCTGTGCTCATTCCCATTTGGTTGAGAGCATCGTGGCTGTATGGTAAATCAGGAAGTGTGAAACTCATTATTGACCCCTTAAATCTGGTGATTGAATGAAAATGATTTTGTAAAATAAACTTACAAAGCAATCAATTATGCCAAATTATTAACGGTAATTCAACTGTTTAATTTCCTAAGATTGGTGCAAGTAAGGCCCCTACCTTTCGATGCCCAGATATCGTGACATTATATGCGCGACAAGCAACTGGCGTAGAAAATACTTCTAATACAACCCCACTATCTATCAGAACAGAATTGAACGTTTTGTCGACGTGGTTATGGTTTTTTCCTGTGCCTATAAATAGCATTTCCATTGAGGAAAGATCTTCTTCAAGAAACGAAAAATCCTTAAATCCATGCCACGACCTTATAATATGAGAAAAAACGAAAATCCCGCCCCTCACTTTTTTGTGACAAATCCTGAAAAAATTTTCACCATAGGCCTGAATCGGTGTGACTTCTTCGAAGTTCGTCTCTGAAAATAGCATCCCACACCTATTTATTTGTCGAAGTCACCAAAATTCGTACCCGCACCTCCCGATTTTGGTGAAGACCAGTCTCTCTTAACCCCTAATTTCAAAAGGATAGCAGAAGCAATAAAAATGGAAGAATATGTCCCTATCAATACTCCCCAAATCATGGCAAACGTAAATCCACGAATTACCTCTCCCCCAAAAATATACAAGGCTAAAAGAGCTAGGAGCGTGGTCACAGAGGTCATAATAGTTCTACTTAACGTATCATTGATTGACTTGTTAAGCAAATCAAGGAGAGTTTTTGACTCGAATTGCTTCAGGTTTTCTCTAATTCGGTCAAAGACTATAACCGTGTCATTGAGTGAATAACCCACTATAGTCAATAGAGCGGCAATTATCGACAAATTAAACTCTAACCCAATGATTGAAAATATACCTATAGTAACGATGACATCATGGAGTAAAGCAAGTACTGCGCCCAAAGAGAATTGCCATTCAAATCTAATCCATATATAAAATAAGACGGCGAAAACAGCTAAACAAACCGCCAGTATAGCCTTTTGCACTAATTCACCAGAAACTTTAGAGCCAACACTTTCGGTTTGTAAGAAAGAAACAGAGGTAAGTGTCTCATCCAATATTTCCTTAACACTAGTTATCATTTGGTTTTGTACTTCTTCATTCCCTTCCTGTTGTTCTATCTTAATTAAGAACAAAGGTTGGGCCTCTGATCCAACAATAACTGCAGCAGGATCTGACACTTCAGTAACGGTCGTATCTCCTATATTTAATTGATTTAAAGTCTTTCGAATTTCAATGATGGAAGTATTATCTGATGCCTTGATCATTAGCATGGTCCCACCCCGAAAATCTATTCCGTAGTTCAACCCATTGATAATATAAAGAATGACGGATACTACTACCGCAAATATAGAAGTCCAAATTGCTATTCTTGATTTACCGAAAAAATTTATAGCAGTATTACTTGGAACTATTCTTAGTCTCATTTGTAAGTCCTCATACTTCCAACTCTTTTGGTCTGGCAAAGCCTATGTAGAGAGATACGATCAACCTTGTTAAGAAAACGGCTGTAAATACGGAAGTAATAATCCCAATCCCGAGGGTGACTGAAAAACCTCTTATAGGGCCAGAGCCTAGTGTGAAGAGAATAATAGCGGCAATAAACGTTGTTACATTAGCATCAATGATAGAAGTTAAGGCTTTTTCATAACCTAATTCTATCGCTCTAAAAATACTCTTGTTGACTTGTAGCTCTTCTTTTATTCGTTCAAAAATGAGTACATTAGCATCTACTGCCATTCCTATCGTTAAAACTATACCAGCTATTCCAGGAAGAGTCAGAGTAGCACTCATTGTCGCCATTATTGAAAAAATGAGTGCAATATTAATTATCAAACCAATGTTAGCGAAAAGCCCGAATAAACCATAGGTTAAAGCCATAAATAATAAGATTAATGATCCCGCTATGATAGCCGCGATTTTTCCTGACTTTATACTATCAGCTCCGAGCTCTGGGCCAACTGTTCTCTGCTCTAATACCCTTATTGAGGCAGGTAACGCACCTGCGCGTAAAAGGATAGCTAATCGGTTACTTTCATCTACTGTGAAACTCCCAGTTATAATCCCAGCACCCCCAGGGATATGGCTCTGGATTATTGGAGCTGAGATTACTTCAGAATCTAGAACAATTGCAAATGGATTACCTATATTTTCCTTCGTATATTCGCCAAATTTTCTACCACCTACTGGATTAAATTGAAAAGATACTGCCGGTCTATTGTTCTGATCAAAAGAAGGTTGGGCATTGGTTAATTCAGAACCAGAAACGACACTTTTTTTCTGCAATGACAAACATAAGGCTCGGTCCTCACTAGATGGTAAAATTATAGTTTCTAAATTGACCTTTTTATTACACGATACTTTGTTGTTTTTCACCGAATGGAAGGTTAGCCTGGCTGTTTTACCTATTAACCTCAGTAACTCTTCAGCAGATCCTAACCCTGGGACCTGAATCAGTATTCTCCTTTCCCCTTGTCTCTGAATAGTTGGCTCTCTGGTGCCAGCTTCATCAACCCGCCTACGAATAATCTCAAGAGATTGCTCCATGGTCTGGTTGTCAATTTTTTTTCTCTCATTTTCACCTAATGAAACCTTTATAACATTATCACCTTTCGAAGAAACTTCTAAGCCCCCCGCACCAATAGATCTAGCTTCTTTTGCAACTAAATCTATAGCTTCGAGAAGTCCCTCCTGCGCACCAATTTCTATTAATAACTCGTTAATGCCCCCAGAAACCTGCTTAATAGAACCAACAGACTTTCTTATAGTTCTTAAGCTATTTCTTATGTCTGGCCAATAAGAGCTAAGCCTTTCCGAATAAACTTCCTCCAAGCTTACTTCAACTAAAACGTGTGCCCCACCACGGAGATCTAAACCAAGATTTACAATCCTAGACGGTGCCCAATGAGACCAGGTAGGTGTATCGCTTATTAGAGTTTCATTTTCTGGCAATTGACCAAGCGCTATTTGGGCTTGGATATCATTGTATTTTTCTACTTGTGAATAAAAAAAGTGTGGAACAACATTATAAACACCCCATATGCAAGGCAAAAAGATTATCAATATTTTCCACCAAGGAAATCTCAACATTGGATTAGATTACCTGTTATTCAATGAACTTGCTGCTCCAACATCATGTTTTATTAAGCACATTTACTATTGTGGACCTCATGATTCTGACTTTTGTATTAGAAGCAATTTCAAGTTCAATTTCAGATTCATCTTTTACTTTAGTAATCTTTCCTATTATCCCGCCTTGTGTCAGGACCTGATCCCCGCGCTTTAATTCGGTTACCATCTGTTTATGCTCCTTTGCCTTTTTTTGCTGAGGCCTAATAATGATAAAATACATGATTGCAAAAATCAGCAATAAGGGGATCAAAGAGCCAAAGGTTGACCCAAAGCCCCCAGATCCAGCAGCCTGAGCGTACGCAGGGGTGAAAAACATGGCATTACCTCTCAAATAATTTAGTTAATAGTCTCTACTTAAGGTTAATCATAGCTAATATCAAATACTTCTCCAGATACTTCCCGACATTAACTATGTAAAAGGATATGATCGGTCAAGAGGAATAATGGCACTTATAATGAAACTAATTTTCCTGTGTGGAGCTAAAAACATTAGAAAATGCTGTCATCTCCTCAGTGGTTAATTCTAGAGCTTTCTGTCTGAGATGGTTGTTTTCAAACTTCCCAGCGGAATCATTTATGATTTCTCCTGGTAACGGCTTCCACTCCAATACCAAATTACCTTTTTTGAGCTTAGCAGGTAAAGTTAATCCATATCGATTTGCTAATTTCTCAAATTCAAATCGTAAGTCTTCTAATTTATTAACTTCAAAACCTTTTGGGAAAACTACTTCACCCAGGGCTTCTTCTATATAATCTTCTCCACTAATTAAATATTCTAGAAAAGAAATTTGTATAGGTTTAGGTCTCATTTTTGAACACTCTCCCTCGACACTATACGCAACAAATAGTCAACAATGCAACTATATTTGGTAACAAATACCTCGTGAAATACAATCTATCGTGACCAAACCAAACCAAAAGGTGTTCCCCAACAATTTGGAACGCCTCTAACTCTTATTCCTATCTAAAACATTTCTTGTGTCCAAGCATCTAAACCAAACATCAGTTACTTTAATATCACCCACTATTTATAACATAAAACCAACCTATTCTTATTTTGGTAACCAAAAAAACATTCTACTAGTGAATGACCCGAAACTACTTGAATCCGAGACAACTCCTTAAAATCTATGTTCCTATTTTTCAGAATGATTTCTTTTTTTTCATACCTATCTATAGAATCACGCGAAAGTAATTGCCTATCATCAATCCTTGTTTCTCCCAAGGTTTCTGTCCCAGCCATGGAAAAAAAACTAAAGCAGGTGATCAAAGCTAATAATGTTTTCATGATAATTCTTTTAGATTTAATAAACTAGGTTCCCATTTTATATTTAAAAAAGATTATTTATTGCTTAATACTAATTTTAGTTTGTTAGTCGACATTTACTAAACCAAAACCAACGCCGATCAATATTGGGGAAAAATACAGCTACGCGAAAAACAACATCAGTAACAGGTGACGCCGTAACAAGTGTGCCATTAGGAGCTACAAAGAGATCATAATTAGGTAAACTATATGATAATTGAGAAAACTTTGGAACACCTTCGGGTAAAGCAGCGCTACTTCTAAAAATCAGTGTACCGTTATCTAAGAAGCTTGTAAAAGGTGTTTTTTCCTTTTCTAAGGTAAGTGTATTTGTCCAAGGATCACATAAATAATTATCCGCAAGTACTTTTCCGGACGTACCAAAATATAATAAGGTCAAAAGAGTGCTTAGAATTTTCATTGTTTTTAACTGAGATAGTATTAATAAAGAAAGATAAAAGTGTAGAAGAATTTTGTAAATAGTCTGTAATGAATCCCCTGCCACCCATGTAATTAGATTGAAACATTTAGTCCCATGTATGAATTGCTCTCCAAACACCTAAAACTGAACGCAGAAATTGTCTTAGAGGCTCCTGATAGAAGTTCTCTGACATATCGAGAACTAAATGACACCCTAATTAATCTTAAAAATACTTTTAAAGACCTTTTAATTTCTAAGTCTGACCCAGTAGCTATGGTTTTACCTAATGGTCCTGATTTAGGAGTTCTATTTCTCGCGTCTGCCTGCTTTGGAATTGCTGCTCCTTTAAACCCCAATTATAGCAAAAAAGAGTTTTTGTTTTTCTTAACAGATTTGAAGGCAAGAGTTTTAATAGTTGACCCAGAATTAAAATCTGAAGCTACTTTGGCTGCCAAGGAATTGGGGATTCCAGTACTAAATTTGCTGCCTAATGAAAAAGCAGGAGTGTTTAAATTAAATCCTATTCATGACTTACCTAACAAAATGAAGCTAATTGACTCGTCAAATTGTGAACCTTCACTTTTGCTGCATACCTCGGGTACTACGTCTACACCAAAGCTAGTGCAGTTGACCGGAGAAAACCTTATCCAGTCAGCGCTAAATATTGGTAACACTCTCAAGCTAAATGAAAGGGATACCTGCTTAAACATAATGCCCTTATTCCATATTCATGGCCTCGTAGCCGTTTTCATGGCATCAATTTTATTTAGTGGGAAATTAATATGTCCTCCTGGGTTTAATGCATTAACATTCTTTAAATTCCTGAAAAAATATATGCCAACCTGGTATAGTGGTGTGCCTACAATGCATCAAGCTATCCTGCAACGCTCTATAAGAAACCTAGACATCATAAAAAAGTACCCTTTACGTTTCATCCGATCTTCATCAGCAGCATTACCTAAACCTGTCTTAAAAGAATTAGAGAGTACATTTCAGTGTTCAGTAATTGAAGCTTATGGAATGACTGAAGCATCTCATCAGATAGCCTCTAATCCTTTACCACCAGAATTACGTAAACCAGGAACTGTTGGTAAGGAGGCAGGACCAAAAATAAAAATAATTGGATCTAATGGCAATGACTTGCCCTGCAACCAAGTCGGAGAAATAATTATAAAAGGAAAAAATGTTATCAAAAGCTATGTAAACAACCCCAAGGCGAACGAGGATTCATTCCATGAAAATTGGTTTAGAACTGGAGATTTAGGTCTTATTGATGAAGAAGGTTACCTTACAATTTCAGGTAGAATAAAGGAGATAATCAATAAAGGTGGAGAGAAAGTTTCTCCAAAAGAAATAGACGATGTACTACAGGAAATGCCTGCTGTCGAACAAGTGGTATGCTTTGCCATCAACGATAATAAATATGGAGAAGATATAGGGTGTGCGATTGTGTTGGCTCCCGGCATGCTTTTGACGGAACAAGAAATAGTCATGCATGCTTCAAAATACCTAGCAAGATTTAAAATTCCTTCTAAATTTTTATTCCTCAATGAAATTCCCAAGGGAGCTACAGGCAAAATACAACGAATAGGGTTGGCAAAAAAGCTTGGCTTACAAAATGGATAGAAAAAATTCCCATTACTGTATTTTAGGAACTGGTGCAATCGGTGGCTTAATAGCTGCCCATCTTAGTCATTCAGGATATAACGTTTCGTGCATAGCACGTGGGAAAACACATGAGGCTCTGAAATCAAATGGAATAAAAATTTTGAGGGAAGAGAACGAGATTCACGTCAAGCCAAAGATCTACAAAATAACAGATAGCATTCCTAATATCGATTATCTCTTTGTAACTTTGAAAGCTAGTAGCTTACCCTCAGTTGTTAAAGACATTTCTAGCTTAATCACTCATAATACTACTATAGTTACTGGTATGAATGGTATTCCACATTGGTATTTTAATGGCCTTACATCAGAATATGGGAATATGAGGATTAATGCTGTAGATCCGGATGGAATAGTAACAAGAGGGCTCCCCCCAAATAAAATAGTTGGTTCGGTCATCTATCCTGCTGCTGAATTAGCGGAACCTGGAGTAATATTACATAAAAGTGGTTACAAAATTACTCTCGGAGAGCCTGATGGTTCACAAACAAAACGGATAGAAACCTTAGCACTCTCGCTTAATACTTCTGGTTTAAGAGCTCCTATCCGTAAGAATCTTCGAGATGAAATCTGGCTTAAGCTTTTGGGCAATGTGGCATTTAATCCATTATCCGCCCTGACAGGTGGGACGTTAGCAGAAATATGCGCCAACCCAGATACCCGAAAGATTGTTATTGATCTCATGAATGAAGCTAAAACAATCGGTGAAAAATTAGGTGCGAATTTTCGCCTATCGATTGAAAAGAGAATAAAGGGTGCCGAGGCGGTGGGAAATCATAAAACTTCAATGCTTCAGGACTTGGAAGCTAGGCGCCCAATGGAAATAGATGCCATAGTCACAGCCGTCCAAGAATTAGGAAAAATCACTAATACCCCCACTACAGTACTAGATCTCATTAGCAGTCTTTTAAGACAAAAAATTTCTGTACTCGGCTTAAATTAATTCTTTTTTTTCAGCAACTTACAAATTATCTTATTTTTTTTCTAAATAAATCTGTTTTTCAGTCGTAACAGATACAAATTTAAGAAAAGGCTATAAGGCTGGAGACCTGCCTATAGCAAGGGGTACATAAATGGTTAAGATTTCATCCGCTGCGTCGGTGATGGAGGCATATTACAAACTAACACAGTCGCCTTCACAAATGGAAGAAGATTTAAAAAAAGAGCTTGCCGAAAAAGCAAAAAACCAAAGTGGTGAAACTTCGTCACTGGATGATTTGACTGAAGTGTTGGGAGCTATAAAAGATGAAGTCCAGTTCTTAAACAAAGCTAAAGATACCTTCAACGAAATTTATAAGATTCTAGAAGAAGCCTATGCCTATCTAACCAGTATCAATCATAAAACTATTGAGGCACAGTCACAAATTGCTCTGAAGGAGAAATTGGACGGGTATATTCAGAAAATTGACGCAGCCGTTAGCAATATCCATGAAACTAATTTCTCGCCGGAACTTATCGATTACATCAAAAGATTGACTGAAATAGATCTAAATGACATTCATTCAACGCTAAGTGATCACGAAGTACAAACTAAGTCCAGATTACTAGGTGGGATAGATTCCAGTATTTCTACTACTGAAATTCTTGATGCCAAGAGCATTACAATTATTGGTTCTCGTGGAAAGCTTGATCTCACACAGTTCACTGGGGAGTCAGCGAAGACCCTAGCCTCTGCAATATCTGCCAATGAAGATAAAACAGGAGTGATTGTTGATGCCAGAAACACATTATCAATATCAGATCTAAGTGCAAATGGTACTTTCACTTTTAAAATAACTAATGCAAAAACTGGAAGCTCTGGGCATACTATTTCTGGGATTAATATCACAGATAATACAGACCTTACCCCATTATTTGATGCTGTAAATGCAGCGTATGGAAGTACAAATATCCGAGCTGAAATTAATGATGCTAAATCATTGGTTAGCATGATTGACGATACCGGAGACAACATAAATTTAACTTCCATCAATGAAGCCAGTGGTGCCAAGACATTTAATATTTTTTCAGAATATAGAAAAAGCTCGAGGGATGTCAGCCTAAGAGATGTCAATATGAACTTTGGAAGTGATACTGAACGAGCAGGTGGATACGTGGAATTCTATGGCCACGATAAGCTCCGGCCAGAGGACATTACTATTGAAAAAACAACTTCAGCACTTTCAACATTAGGAGCCATCTCTATTGTTGGTGATCAAATCAGTATAGGAACAGGCAATGATTCATCTCCAATCGGGTATATACACTCTACCATTGATGGAGAAGATGGTGCACGGCTTCGGATAAAATTTTATGAAACTGTATTCCCAAATGGTGATTTTGAAGCAGGAAATATTGGTGACACCTCATTAAATGGGTGGACTATAAGTAATCAGCAAGTGAAATTTGGCGTAAATCAAATCGGTGGCCTCAATAGCCCAACTGACACAACTTATCCTGATCCAAATACTGCTCGGGGTCTTACTGACCAAAGCTCCATCGATACTGGAAGAATGACACCTGTTTTCACTACACAATTAGTTCAGGATACAGATACTGGCAGCAAGGCTATAAAAATGCGCAGTGATATGTGGTCTAACGATGGTTTTGCCGTAACCAGAGGACCATATTTTGTGAGTAATAATCCACTTTACCTACGATCGGGGGAAGTTGTTTCCTTTGATTGGAAAGCAGAAGGTGGGGCTGATGCATACGATGTTTATGGGTACCTTGTGAATTCTGATACTAATGAATTTGTTACCATTCTTGATGAAACTGGATCATCAGGAACAGCAACTACCTCCTGGGCAACAGAAAGTGTAGATATAACAGCGTCTGGAAATTATAAATTTGTGTTTGCTTCTGGTTCATATGATTTTTCTGGATTCAAATATCTAGGCGCACAACTTTATCTTGATAACATAACCATAACTCCAGGCCCTACCCTAGCAATAAATAATGAAACGCTTCAGAAAATTGCTGATAAAATCACCCTACACGATGTTAATATGGATCTAGATGATCAAGACTTAAATCCAAGAGTCGAGGCGGCTATTGCACCCACTGGAGCCTCTATCACGACCAAAGTGGTGGGAGATAGCCGCTCCACATCGTTAAGCTCGGCAGCAGGAGGTCTCAATACAACCCACACAATCTCTGTTGCAGGTATTTACGATACAGTAGGTGAAAGCGTTGATACTCGAACTGTAACAATAGCGGCAAATGCGTCTGCAAAACTTATTAGTGAGCAGCTAAATGCCCAAGTTATAAATACAAATGTTGGTTTTACAGCTAAAACAGGGCTAGTCATTTCTGGAGCTGATGGAAATGACACGGTCCTATTTAAACTCTCTAATAATAATGGCGGTACCGCTAATATTTCAGCAGATATAACAGACGCCACTGACCTTGGTCCACTAAAGACTGCGATTAATGCCGCCACAGGAACTACTGGAATTGTGGCATCGAATGGCGTAGTAGCTAGAAATGATGCTAATGAGGCCCTTTGGACCTTAAATGATGACTCCCTTTTGCTTACTCATGCTTCTGGGGAAGATATAGCAATTGCAGAACTTGCCGGTATTGGTTTAAATATTCAACCAGCAAATTACTCAGCTACAACCTACGAGGATGATACAACAGCAATAACATTGGAAGCGGCAAGAAAATTAATTGTTAATCCAATAGTAAGTGATCAAAGGGTAAAAATTACCACTTCTGCCAATTCAATTGAGTCAACTTACAGAATAACTGGGACTAATCTTTCTGGAGGGGCACAAACTGAAAATGTAACTGTAGCCCATAACACAACTGGGCATTCAACCGGTAGTTTTGGAACTGTTAGTCAAGTACAACTTATTAATAGTACCTCAGGTAATACAAAAGTAGGAACAAGTTCAGATGATGACGCTGTTTCTAATACCTCCCCTGTAGATTTAGCAAACCTACCAGTTTCAGGGGGAACTGCTTTTTTAGATCAAGGCGAGTTTATTAGTATTACAGCTGCTGCTAATACTACTGCTACGAATTTCACTATTCATGGGAATAATGCTGCCGGTACATCTACCACTGAAACAATTACCAGCAATCCAGGCAATGCCGTCTCAACAAGCAACAGGTTTACAACAGTTACCCGCATTGCTGCCGCGGGAGATATTGCCGGAGGCGAATTCATAACTATACAGGCTGGTAATGGAACAAATAATGGGACTCAATTCACTGTATATGGGACAAATTCTAGTGGTGGATCTATAAATGAGACTATCAGTAGTATAGCAAATACAGCTGTTGCAACAAGCACAAGATTTACTTCAGTAAGCCGCATTGCAGCTGGTGGGGACCTTAATGGATCAATCATTGCAGGTATTGCATCGGACACAAATCAGCTTGCTTTGAGTCAAACAGTAAGCGGAGCAGGAGACCTCACACTTACAAGTAGCACTACTACACCAGGTAGTCGATCAGTATTCGCGGGCATTGCTTCTGATACAGACCAGCTTGCTTCTAGTCAAAGTGTTAGCTCTGCCAGTGATTTAAGCCTAACTAGTGGAACTCCGATAACATTCACAGACGGAAAAGCAATAACAGTTTTTACTCCAAACGATGGGGTAATCGGTCAATATACAATAACAGGAAAAGATAAATTAGGAAGTACTATCACTGAAGCTATTACTGGCTCCATCAATAATACAGTGACAGGTTCAAATCTTTTTATGACCGTAACCGGCGTTTCAGTAGATAGCTTAAGTCCTGGTAATGTGGAAATAGGAACAGATAGGGATAGTGATGGAATTTCTACAAATTCTGCTTATACAGGGAATGGGACTGCTGCTATTAATGGCGCCTATAAGTCAGGAAGTGAGGCTATATTAAATACTTCAGACTATGATCTTGAAATTGTTGGAACAGATCGTGAAGGAAATTCTATTTCTGAAACAGTATCTGTTATAAATAGTTCTGATATTGAAAGCACTAATTACTTTGGAACAGTAACCTCCATTTCAGTATCAGGAAGTGGAACTAATACGGGGAGAGTACAAGTGTATGCTAAAACCGCTGGGGATAGTATTGCTAATTCTCAAATACCTAACTCTGGAGGTAATTTAAATTTAACAGGAGTTACTTACCAAAATGATTCTGGAGTTGTAGTTGGGGCATTACAAGCTACCTCAAATCAAAGATTTGCTATAACATCTAGTAGTAACTATTACTCCCTACAAAACGCCAGTGATGAGTTAGATTCTGCTGTATCTACTACACCCGTTCCCAGAGACACTTCCCCAGGTTTGAAAGTTAGTACCAATAGCAATCATGAAGTGTTCTCAACAGGAGAATTGTTTTTGAGCTCAAATAAATCATTTACAGTAACTCAGCAGGATGCTGCAGAAGAATTGAAGAAAATAACTATAACAACTGACAGTAGTACTCCTTCAAGAAATTTTACAGTAACAGGTACCGACCAATTTGGAGAAGCACTTTCGGAAACAATTACTAGTGTGACCAATGATACTGTAACAGGAGATACTTCTTTCGCAACTGTAACTAGAATAACTGTCAATGCAGACACTGTAGGATCCGTTCAGGTTGGCACTTCTTTAGATTCAGATATTATAGCCCAATCACAAAGAAGTAATGCTGCGGGAAGCCTTGCCATCAACGGTGCGAGGACTTCTTCCGGTACTGCAGGTGTCATAACTTTGTCTATGGCCCCCCACTCATTTAGTGATAATCAAACAGCCAGCTTTACCCTTGAAGGAAGCACATTTACCTATACAGCAGATGGTAATGAAACACCTGCTCAGGCACGTGATAGACTTTTAACCAACCCTGGGGCAAATGAATTTCAAGGTTCGGACAGCGAAGGCATCACCGTGAGTTCAGCAGGTGTCCTGCAAGTAGCAGACAAAAATGGTATCAATTTATTCACTATCCAAAGCGATGGCTCAGCGGATGGATTGAGATTAACCGAAAGTAATCCTGACGGTAATTTTGCAATAACAAAAACTTCGGGAAACATTCCCCCTACTGCTATAACTAATGTGACGAGTTCAATTGCAAGACGGGCAACAATAATTGATGACGGGTCAACATTCTTTTCAAATACTACAAATAAAAGCGAAGTTCTTTTAGCAAATTTTAGTTTAACACACAAAGTAGCAGATCAAGAATTTAACCAACGGTATGCACATGCTCTAACCGATATGAAGGGTGCCATATCAACAATAGATTATACCCTATTTAGTGAAACAGAGACTGATAGTGCTGACGATGATCTTTCAATTAATGCTGGAAAATATAGTTACTCCAAAGAACAATTCTTAGAAATGGGTTTAACCACTTCAGAGCGATTGAAAAACTTAACAAGCAAAACACTATTAATAAAAAATATTTACTCTCAACGAGCCAACCTAAATATGCTTATGAACGGACAAATGTTTGGCTTTGCCTTGATGAATTTTAAGGGTGATTTTGATCTTACAAAAAAATAACCTATTCTATGGAATTTCAGCAAATAAGAGAACCGTTGCCTAATTGGAATAGCAATCAAGTAAATCTTTTAATTGGAGTTAGGCCAAGTATCAGAAAGTTGGTACCCTGATTGAAAAGGGTCTTCTTCATCTCTCAAATATGTATGATGACCCGTAATCCAAGCGCTACCACTAATTACTGGTATTATCGCACTAATATCTCCGATATTGGTCACATCATTAATCCTACATTCAAACTCAGTATCAAGGATTGACTTACCCACGAACAAATCAGATTTTTTAAGCTCTCCATTATCAATCAAAAGAGCCATTCTGGCTGAACAACCAGTCCCAGTAGGTGAGCGGTCAAGCTTTCCTGGTTGGATGACTACTGTATTTTTTCCAACCGTTCGGCCTTGCTCATCTTTATAAACTGGTAGCGTGAATTGGCAAAATGATATGTGGTTCCACTTAGAAATGATTGGATGAGAAAACCCTATTTGTTCGTTAGCCAAAGCAGTAATTCTCTTTCCTAGTTTTACCAAGTCTTCAGCCTCATCTGGTTTTAAAGAGAACCCAAAATCATGTGCGTCTACTAGGACAAAACTATCCCCACCAAAAGCAACGTTAACTTTAAAGGTACCGTGTCCTGAAATTTCTAACGGGATGTCTTTGCAGCGAACAAAACTTGGTATGTTTTCCACCTCAACCTTACAAACCTTCCCATCTTTACAGAAAGATCTCGTTTTTATTAACCCACCAGGAGCCTCAAGAATAATATCACTGTATGGTTCTTTCATTGGAAACATGCCTGTTTCTAATATAACTGTTGCAACACAGATGGCATTTGAACCTGACATAGGAGGGTTGAATTGAGGTTCCATAATAATCCACCCGAAGTCTGCTTTTTGGTTTTTGGGTGGTAAGAGCAAATTAACGTGTTTGTGAAGCCCTCCCCTAGGTTCACAAAGTAACAAATTCCTTAGAGCCCCATCCTTTTCAAGGAACCTTGATTGCTCCCAAATCGTTTGGCCTGAAGGAGTAGGAACGCCTGAAATTATAACCTCTCCGACCTCACCAGCAGCATGGCAACCAATAGTATTAATAAATATGTCACTTTTCATGGTTCAAACAGTTAGCAATTTGGTTAGTAAAAAGATACTTCTGAAACAAAAAGATCTGCCTTAAAATCCCGACCGAAAGCCACTAGCCCAATACTTTTAATCGTCTCAGGCTTTACTCTTTTTGACAAAAAACCTCCCGATCTTTCAAATTTCTCTATTGGTATTTTTATCGTTTTCCAGCTTTTCTTTGTTGAAAATTCAGCCTTGTAATATTGCCATGGAAGTATGGTGCCGCTTGTTCTTATGAAGACGTGGTAGATTTGGTTATTTCCTTTAGTCCTCAATTTTATGCCAACGATATTCTTATCAAGGCCTGATATTTTTTTTCTAATTTGGATGAAACCCCCATTATTTTCAGTTGTTACATTACCTATTAGCCTGGCATAATTAACCTGGCTGGTTTCTTTAAAATCGACACTCCCGCTTGATTGTCCACCCATCACTGTATCGGCAAAATAAATCCACCGTTTTTCTGGGCTATTCTTAAATGTATCCGTTACCATTTGATCACACAAACCAACATTATATAAAACCAGAGACAGCAACACGCCAATTAAATGCTTACTTAAGAGAATCATACACAAAAAATAGTCTTATAAAGCAGGCTTGTGAACAACAAAATACATCGAAAATAACATTTCCAATAATTAAGCATATTGTTCAAATTGTCGTTATACGTCTATGCGAATACTTGTTATGATAGATACCTTATGCTTGACTTTGATGAAACAATATCTTTCGGGTTAGAATTAGAGAGATCCTCCGGGGTCACCGAACCTGTCACAACAACTATTTCACATAAAAAAACTACTCGCAGTCCAAGGTTTGGAGGTAGCCTCTCTAGGGATGCTTTTAGGTTAAACTTTATCAAAAGAGAGTTGATCAACAATAATTTTTCAAAATCTTCTGAGGATTTGGAAAACCTTTCTGATTATTTCAAGAGCAAGTTAGAAAAAGACCCCTTTGATGTCGATTCAACCCTTAGCCTTGGCAACTGTTTTAGAAAGCTAGGCTACGTGAGTCGGACTAAAAGGCTTTACTCCCTTTTTAATAAGAAAAAGGAACACTTTGAAATAATATTCATAGAGCTAGCCAATATTTTCTGTGAAGAAAAAAATTACAAGAAAGCTAAATATTATTACGAACAGGCCTTGCAAAGCAAGAAGGCATTATTATGGTCGACGATACATGAAAAACTAGCCTTTTGCTGCTACAATTTGAAGGAGTTCACACTTGGTGCTAGTTTCGCAGACTTGGCACTCAAACAAGCTAAGTTTAATTCTATACCAGAAATTCATTTATTATTTGGAAATCTATATCTGGGGGACAAACAGTATCATAAAGCAATAAAACAATATAAAAGAGGACTAGTGAATCTCCAAGGCTACTCAAAAGCAATTAAGAACATAGTATTGTCTTCAACTACTATTAATAAAATTGATCCAAAATCTTTTTCTGAAGCAGTAAAACTTACTTCCCCAAAAATTCTTGAAGCCAAGATTTTAAATAACCTAGGGAATGCCCTAAACAAACTCGGTGACTATATTTCAGCTAAGCACTACTTAGAAAGTGCTCTTACTTTGAGCAATCTCCCTTATGCACAAAATAATTTGGCATTGACCCTTAAATCTTTGGGAGATTTAGATGGGGCCTTGATCAATTTGTCTAAAGCTTACCAAACAATACCCGATTCAGCATTGATTAATCATAACCTAGCAGAAACATATTTAGCAAAAGGCAATGAACTTAAAGCTATAGAGTACTTCAAGAAGACTTTAACCTATGAAAAAGCTAACAAGTTTGCGGAATTCAAATTAAACGCATTATTGGGGAAAAATATAGTCTCGGCTCCAGAGTCTTACGTGTCAAATTTATTTGATAGATATTCAGAGACATTTGAAAATCATTTACTATCATCTTTAGCTTATAAGGTTCCTAAGGAGATTTCGCGATACATTAGTTCAACCTATGGGAAAAAGTTTAAGTTAGACAGAGTTTTAGATTTAGGATGCGGAACGGGTTTATGCAGCATAACCCTTAAAGGGAATTGTAGTGAGCTAATTGGAATTGATTTATCGCAACAGATGTTGATTAAAGCTAAAGAGAAATCCTTATATACTCAATTGGAACAAAAAGAACTAACAAAATATCTGAAATCTTCGAAATTGAAATGTGATCTCACCATTGCAGGTGATGTACTCATTTATGTCGGGAAATTAGATGACCTATTTTATTATAGCAATCAGACGAGCAAAAAAGGGGGTCGCTTTATTTTCTCAATCGAATTGTCCAATACTAGAGATTTCAAGATTAACAAGACTGGACGCTTTTCGCATAGCAAAAGATATATAACTAAACTAGCTAATAAATACAGCTGGCATATTGATTATGAAAAAGACATTGAGTTAAGAAAAGAGCATAATAAAATGGTAAAGGGAGTACTGTTTGCACTCTTAAAGATATGACACAATTTTGTATTCCAAACGCTACTTCCCTTAGGCTTTCTGAATCATTTTCTTAGCAATCAGTGGAAAAAAGGTATCTTCATAGAGGTCAAACTTCTTACCACTGGACTTTTTTGGGTCATACCATTTCGATCTTGGCATAAAAGTGGGTAGCGATACGTTACGACTTTGAAAAAATCTTCTATAATCTCGATCATCCTTGTTAAACTCTCCAGAAAAATACTTGATCATCTTGTGTCCTCCAAAATTTATTAATGTCAACAAACCGTCAGAAGCAAAAAAGATGCCAAGTAGAAAAATTAAAGTAATTCTATCTGTTATACCTATTCACTATTCAGCATGATCTAGATTTGGTTCCCATCAACTAGTTTTGGATAGGATATGCTTATTAGCTACGGGATACTAAGAAGTGCCCCGAAGCCTTAGCGAAGGGCTTATTAGGGTCAGTTTGCCAAGTTATAACTGAAACTGATGCGTAACGTCGCCCAATCCTATCAACGGTAGCACGAGCGAAAGACTCTAAAGGAAGTCCCGAATGTAAATAGTCAATTGTAATATCGATAGTTTTTGGTAGGTCGCTCATGATATTTTTATCTTCAATTAGATTGTTTCCACCCTCAGAAATTCCTTTATTCTCATTACTGTTAAGAAAAGAAGTCCAAGAAAGCTGTATAATTGCGGTAATCTCTAAGAAAGATCCAATGACACCTCCATGAAGTGCAGGAATAACTGGATTGCCAATAAATTCTTGATTAAAAGGTAGGTGCGTAGTTATCTCATTCCCAAGGTAATCAACCTGAATATCAAGTGTCTGGCAAAAAGGAATCCCCTTTACGAGTGAGATTACTGTCTCTTTTCTTAATAAATCCTGATTATTGATTTTATCAACCTTTTGCATTTCAGACTTCTTATACTCAAAATGGGCTGGTAAATGCCCCCGTAGCTGTTGCAATAGGAATTTCCTTAGTTCCATCCTGTGCTGTTGCCCGAACAAAAACAACAGCAGTTGTAATGCGATAGCACTTAGCCTCAGCTACTATTAGGTGTTCAGGTTTTGCTGGTCGCATGTAATCAATTCTTAAATCGATGGTAGCGGTTGGGAATTTTGGACTGCCTGCCGTCATTACGGCAGCACCACAACAACTATCTAAAAGAGTTGTAACTACACCGCCGTGTATTACTCCAGTTTTTGGATCACCTATTAGTTTTTTTTGATATGGCATAGACATTTTAGCCCTACCACCGCCCAAGCCATCAAGGTTCAGCCCTAGAAATTTTGAAAAAGGAAGATCCATAAAAAACCTTTTCACTGTTTCTGTTGCCAAGGGAATATCTTCAGTCATTAATCTTTCTCTCTAAGTATATAGAATCTTTTGAAGAAATTTTGATAACACACCTATTCTTATTACAATTCTTCTTTTATTGTGGATAGGAATAAAATGCTATCAATCAATACAAAAAAATACCATAGGGTTTTTTTATGAGAAGAGTTACGATTTCCAGGAGCTGGCTTGAACAGCTATCATCTGAATTTGAGTCCGATTATATGAGGGAGTTAAGTGCCTTTCTTAGGAGAGAAAAAAGTTTAAAAAAGATAATTTATCCAAAAGGTAGCAAAATATTTAATGCGTTCAATTTGACACCGTTTGAAGAAGTTAAGGTGGTAATTCTTGGGCAGGATCCTTACCACGGGCCATTACAAGCAAATGGTCTTAGTTTTTCGGTAGACCCTGATATACCATGCCCCCCTTCTTTAAAAAACATATTCGAGGAACTCTACCGAGATCTAGAGATAAAATCTGGGAACTCAGGGTGCCTGGAACGATGGGCCAAACAAGGAGTATTACTCTTAAATTCATCTTTAACCGTAGAAAAGGGCAAACCAGCCTCCCATAGAAATAAAGGGTGGGAAAGGTTTACAACCAGTACAATAAACATCCTTAATACAAAGAGGAAAAACATTGTTTACATTCTTTGGGGAAAACATGCACAAGAAAGGGCAACACTTATTAACCAAAACCAAAATCTAGTTATCATGAGCCCCCATCCCTCGCCTTATTCAGCTCACTCTGGTTTTTTTGGTTCTAAACCTTTCTCTAAAACCAATTCTTATCTCCAGAAAACAGGTCAAAAAGTAATCAACTGGTGAAGTATATCTATCAGTCAAATTACCTTTTTGCTTGCCCTACTTGCATTGGATATTATCATATTAGATATTATCATATAGGATTTCACAGATGGGGCTTTGAGATGAATAATGTCAATATCAAGAAAGATTACGATGCCATTATTATTGGTGCGGGAGTGATAGGCTCAGCCATTGGTTTTGAGCTTTCCAAAAAAGGCTGGAAGACACTCAATGTTGATAGAAACCCTACCTCTGGTTACGGATCCACTGCAGCATCCTGTGCCATAATTAGAGTGCATTATTCTACCTTTGATGGTTGTGCTTTAGCATATGAAGGCTATCATTATTGGAAAAACTGGGAAAATTATCTCGAATTTTCTGATGAGAAAGGTTTGGCAAAATTCATTGAATGCGGATGTATGATTTACCAAACGGACACAAATCAATACCTTGAAAAGGTAATTGGTAGAGCTGAAGAATTACATATCCCTTTTGAATACTGGGATCCTTCCCAGATAAAATCTAAGTTGCCAATTGTAGATACCCATAAATACGCTCCAGTAAAACTACCAAAAGACAAGAACTTTGGTACGCATGCAGGTGATGACCTCCAAGGTGCTATATTCTTTCCAACAGCAGGGTATATAAATGACCCACAACTTTCTGCACATAATTTGCAGCGGGCAGCAGAGTATAAAGGTGGTAAATTCCTTTTCAATAGTTCTGTGACTGAAATAATAAAAAAGAACGGAAGAGCTTCGGGTGTGAAGCTATCTGATGGGACAGAAATCAGGTCCTCAGTAGTTATAAATGTAGCAGGTCCTCACTCCATGAAAATCAATCGCATGGCAGATGTAGAAAAAAATATGAACATTAAAACTAAAGCCCTTAAAGTAGAGGTCTCCCACGTAAAGCCACCTGAAGGTTTTGATTATGAAAAAAAGGCATTTGTTGTTTCGGACAGCGACATTGGATGTTATAGCAGGCCGGAAACAGGTAATCATATTCTTATTGGGAGTGAAGACCCTGAATGCGATGAAAGGATATTTGTTGATCCTGATGATTGGGATGACAACTTTACTGATCAATGGAATACTCAGTTGTATCGGCAAGCCCAAAGATATCCTGACTTACCACTTTCATCAAACATAAAAGGCGTAGTTTCATTGTATGATGTCTCAGATGATTGGATTCCAATTTATGACAAGTCTGATTTGCCAGGATTCTATATGGCTATAGGGTCAAGTGGGAACCAGTATAAGAATGCCCCCATCGCCGGAGTTATGATGGCTAATCTAGTAGAAAAATGTGAAGCGGGTCATAATCATGATCAAGATCCCCTAAGCTTGCATTTGAAATATATTGATAGGACGATTGATATAGGATTCTATTCAAGAAATAGAAAAATTAATGCCGAAAGCAGTATGTCAGTTTTAGGTTAACTAGATCCACAATACAATAAAATCAGCCTTGCTTGTTACATGCCGGCTGTTTATTTTTTTAGTTGATCATAGGCTTCCAACGCTTTTGCACTATACATTATTGATGGACCGCCCCCCATATAAGAACACATGCTCAGAGCTTCCACTACCTCACCCCTGGTAGCATCAAGCCTAATCAAATGCTCCATGTGCAAACCAATACAACTATCACAACGTGTAGCCACAGCAATGCCTAAAGCTATGAATTCCTTAGTTTTTTCACTTAATTCGCCTTCTCTTTTTGCTGGTTTTGCCATTTTCGAAAAACCTGCAAAGGTCTCTGGAGTTGCTTTACTAAGTGTTTCAAAACTTGTTCTCGCTTGATCTAAAAATGATTTCCAATCCATCGCCTTCTCTTCTCTATTTTACCTGGTTTTAAATTACTTAGAATTTGTATGAAATAATAGCAGAATGTGCTATTTATATTTTAATTCATGGCACTTTCGTTGGAGCCGAGTTTCTTTTCAAGCCAACGAACACCAAAACTTATAACTAAAACTAAAACCAAGTACTCCAAAATGAGTAAAGTATAGATCTCTAATGGTCTATACTCAGTAACAACTATCTCATTGGCTCTACGGGTTAATTCTTGCATCCCTATTACGGATGCAAAAGCAGACATCTTTACTATATAAATGAATTGATTAGCTAAAGGTGGAAGGATCCTTCTTAAGGCTTGGGGGAAAATTACGTATCTCATAGTTTGTGTATAAGATAACCCTATTGTCTGAGCAGCTTCCCTCTGACCTTTAGCAATTGATTGAATTCCAGCTCGATATATCTCGGCAGTAAAAGCACTATCCGACACTGCTAAAGTAATGACGGCTCCCCAAAACGCATCAATTTCCACCTGAAGACCAAGGGATTTAAATATAACAGGCAACCCATAAAAAACCCAGAATAGCATTGGAAGAAGTGGAATAGCTCTTATGAATTCAACATAAACCCGATTACATGATCGTAAAAACCAGTTACTGGACAAACTTGGTAAAGCAACAATAAGACCTAAAATAATTGATATAAAAGCAGCTATAAGCGAGAGAAGTATCGTTGCACCGAACCCCGCAACAAGAAATTTTATATTTGTCCATCCGGACTTAGTCGACGGATCAATAACGTACCACCCCCAATTGCCACTCTCACCTGAGCAGCCTGTAAGCAAAAAGAAAATTAAGAAAGCATATAGTCGAATATGGAAATTCATTATTGACTCAATGGTTGAGAACTTGGTTCAAAAATAATTTAGAGCGTTCAGTTTGCGGTTTCTTAAAGAAATTAGCTGGCGTATTTTCTTCCAAAATCTCTCCCTTATCCATAAAGATCACTCTATCTGCTGCCTTTCGGGCAAAACCCATTTCATGAGTAACAACAACCATTGTCATACCCTCCTTAGCCAAATCAAGTATTACATCCAACACCTCCGCAATCATTTCAGGATCTAGAGCAGAAGTTGGTTCGTCAAAAAGCATTATCTCTGGTTCTAAGCATAAGGCTCTGGCAATAGCTACCCTTTGCTGTTGTCCTCCCGATAACAACCCAGGTTTCTTTTCAGCTTGTTCGGGGATTTTAACTCTTTCAAGAAAAGTATAAGCTCTATCTAGAGCATCCTTCCTTGATAAACCCAAGGCTTTTGTGGGGCCCAATATTAAATTATCAATGACTGAAAGGTGTGGGAACAAATTAAATTGTTGAAAAACCATGCTCACTTTCGATTTTATTGAAAGTGTTGATTTTTCATCTTTGGTTAGCTTTGAACCCAAAACTTCTAAAGTCCCTTCATCATGCTTCTCCAATCGACACACACATCTAACCAAAGTAGACTTACCTGAACCAGAAGGTCCACATACAACTACTTTTTCTCCCTTTGAAACCTTAAGGTTAACATTATTTAATGCCTTGAAACTTCCAAAATACTTTGAAACTTCTCTCATTTCTATTACAGGGTCCATATCTCACATGATCTTTTTGGTGGCAAAACAGTTTTTTTTTCTAGCACCCAATTATAGGCTTAAATTTTCATAAGATTCAATAAATTGTGTTGAATCTTTTTACCAGACCACTAGTATCAAAATTTCGAAAACGGGAGAAATGAAATGAAGATTATTAAAATAGCGATTTTGGTTTTGGCAACCATGGGTTCTTTTACTTTTTCTGCTTCATCAGAGTCTGCATTAAACCAGATTTTGAGTAGTGGAATATTAAAAGCAGGAACAACCGGGGATTTCAATCCATTTTCAACAAGAGATCCTGCTACTAATAAGTATCAAGGATACGATATCGATATCATGACAGAATTAGCGAAAGATATGGGTGTGGAAATAGAATTTGTAGCTACGGACTGGAAAACAATTGTCAACGGCGTAGTTGCCGGAAAATACCATATTACAGGTTCAGCATCTATTAAGGCTTCTAGAATGAAAGCTGCTGGCTTCTCAGAGAGCTATTTAGCTGTTGAGTTCATACCTTTTACCACGACTGATAAAGTTAACAAATTTAACAGTTGGGACTCGATTAATCAATCTGGCGTAAAAGTAGCTACTACTTTGGGTACAGCCATGGAAACATTGGTTAAAAAGTGGTTCCCCAATGCCGAAATCAAAAGTGTTGAAGCTCCGGCTAGAGGATATCAAGAAGTACTCGCAGGGAGATCAGATGTATTTGTAACCTCAAACCTTGAGGGATCAACGTTGAAAGCTAAGTATGATGATGTTAAGCAAATTTCAGTGGATGCACCTCGGAACCCTACACCTTTAGCAATGCTCCTGCCACAAGCTGATCAAGTATGGATTAACTATGTTAATCATTGGATCAAAATAAAGACTGCAAAGGGATTCTTTAAGGCAACAGCTGAAAAATGGGGCCTTTAGCTGATCAAACGAGACGCCTCCTAAGCGTCTCGGCTTTTCTATCTATTGCCAGGGTTAGCCTATGTCTGCTTGGATAAAAATGATTAGCGATGATGAAGCAACTCCTCGTCTAAAAAAAGTATTGAAGACTGCACAAACACCTCATGGCACTGTTGACAATGTCATGAGGGTACATTCTTTAAGACCGAGTACCATGGAAGGACATCTCACCTTATATAGGGCAGTACTTCATGATAAAAACAATTCCATACCAACTTGGTTTCAAGAAACTATTAGTAGTTATGTTTCTATTCTAAATGATTGCCAGTACTCCTTGGCAAATCACTGGGCAAATGCCAGCTACTTGATCGGAGATCAAAAGCGGAGCTCTAAAATTAAAGAAGCTCTTGAAACAAGAAGTATAGAAAAAGCTTTTTCGGGAGCAGAATTAGCTTTGCTCAAGTATGCTGAGAAATTGACCACGACCCCCAACTTGATGAACGAATCTGATGTAGCCAACCTTAAAGACGCTGGTATTCCTGACGAAGAGATATTAGAAGCAAACCAGATAATTTGTTATTTCAACTATGTTAATCGAACTATTAATGGCTTAGGCGTTACAACTAAGGGAGATACGGTTGGATATTATAAATAAGTTACAATGCCTTAGCAAATGATCCAATCATTATCTAACCGAGGTTCGTACCCAAGCCTGGAAAAATATGTCTACCTAAATCAAGCATCACTAGGTCTTATCAGCAATACGACTATTCAGAAAATGAATAATTTTCTGCATGACATTGCTCGCCATGGGAATATTCACATGTCTGACCAAGATGAATTGGATCTTTTACAATCCATAAGAGTAGATGCCTCAAGTCTTTTTTGTTGTGAACCCTATCAAATCGCCGTTTTGGCTTCAGCTAGCGAGATGCTTAGTCAAATACCTTATATTCTAAAGCCTAAGAAAAAATCTTCCGTACTGATGGTCCAATCTGATTTTCCGGCAGTGACAAGGCCCTGGATAAAGTATGCCAAAGAAAATGACTGCCAAATCATATTTGTCGAAGAAAACCAACAAAGGGATTTGACTGAAATTATCATAGAAAGAATTAGGAAAAATGTTTCTGTTATTCAGATAAGCCTAGTGCAGTTCTCTTCAGGAACAAAGATAGATATTAATCGGTTAGGAAAAGAAACAAAAAGGTTGGGGATCAAATTAGTAGTGGATATTACACAAGCAGCAGGAGCTCTTCCCATCAAAGCAAGTAAATGGAATGCCGATATACTACTTACCAGCGGATATAAATGGCTGGGTGGTCATGGCGGGGTCGGGTTGGCATATATTTCAGATGATATGTTGGGGAAAAAACCGTTCACGGTTGGATGGATGAGTGCTCCAAATCCTTTTCAAATGAATTCTACTGAATGTACTTTCGAGTTTGATGCGAGGAGTTATACACAATCAACAATGTCTTATATTTCCATTGTAGGTTTACAAACCTCACTAAGAGAAATTTTGCGATTAGGTCCAGATCGAATCGAAAAACATTCAAATTCTTTGGCTAACTTGCTCTTAGATGAAATCAGTAAAACGAAGTGGAACCCTATTTTGAACCAAATTGAGGCCTGTAATTCTAACCATATTGTTTCTATAGAAAGTGCTACAGAACCTTTAGATGGAACCCTTGAAAAACTGAAAGAAAATGGGCTTATTTGTAGTTCAAGAGGTGGAAATATTCGCATTTCCCTGGCACACTATAATGATGAAAGTGATATTACCAACCTAATAGAACACTTAACTTAAGTTGACAAAATAAAGAAATTTAAAAAGCCGAATTTTAAGAAAATATAATATACATTTCTTCCTAAAATAATATACTCCCCCCAAAATTTTATGAATCGAATAGTATTCTTATGACTGATAGCAGTGTAAACTAGAAAAAAAACTAGTAAAAATTACCAAGCACACCTGAAATATGTCCCAAGATAAGATATTGTTAACGAAACTAAATCAATTGCTAAAGGGTGCTGAGAGTTTTGTATTGGCAACAGTTATTGAAACCTGGGGTAGTGCTCCCAAACCAGTAGGTTCCATGCTGGTAGTAAACAAGCTAGGTCATATCTTTGGATCAGTATCTGGCGGATGTGTTGAAGGTTCTGTCATTACAGAGTCACTTGATATCTTAGATACTAATGATTGCAAACTTTTAACCTTTAGAGTGTCAGATGGAAATGCATTTCAGGTAGGTCTTGCCTGTGGTGGGGAAATTAAGATTTTGTTGGAGCCTATATCTGGAGAAAATACAACTGCAAGTAAAAAGTTAAAAACTTTCCTTGACGAATACTTCAATGGAAACCTGGTGATTTATAGTATTGACCTAACTACATTCGAAAGGCGGGTTATCAAATTTAACGATGAAGGCTTTGCTAAAATTCCAATGGATCCCTTAAATAAGCGGACATCTTTCAAATTGGATGATACTTTTTTTTCCGTTCTTTACCCTAGGCTAAAACTCATTATCGTTGGGGCAGTGCACATAGCCCAGTATTTAGTCAATCTAGCTGAGATATTTGAATACCAGACACTAATAATTGATCCTAGATCTACCTTTGCAACAAAAGCAAGGTTCCCTACAACAAAAATTCTAACTGAATGGCCGGATACTGCCCTGGATGAAATCCAATTGGATCAAGATTCGGCTCTTGTCACTCTTACTCATGACCCCAAGATAGATGACATTGCTCTTGAAAAAGCACTCAAATCAGATTGTTACTACATAGGGAGTCTTGGGTCAAAAAGGACTCACGCGAAACGACTTGACCGATTAACATTGTTGGGTTTCACAAATGACCAATTAAATCGTATAGAGGGCCCTATAGGTTTGGACATAGGAGCCAAGACGCCTAGTGAAATAGCTCTATCTATAATGGCGGAAATCATTTCCGTCCAGAGAGACAAGAAAACCAGAAAATTAGTATTTTAGCTCCATCTGATCTAACTTTTGGGTAATCTGTAGTTAACCACGAATCTAAATATTAAAAAGCTACTTATGTTATGAAGGTAGAAATCTTAATCTTAGCTGCTGGCACATCCAGTAGGATGAAGGGTAGAAATAAACTCCTAGAACCCATAGGGTCGCTGACCCTTTTGGAAAAAGTAATCATAGAATCTATAAATAGCAAAGCAAATGCAGTCTCAGTAATCTTGCCGTCTGAAATGTCCCCACTGTGGAATATTTCAGGCAATTATCCTGTACACAGGTTGTCTGTGCATACTACTCAAATTGGTATGGGATACTCTATCTCATGTGGAATAATTAGTATAAAGTCAAGAAACCCAGATGGCGTTATAGTTGTTTTAGCCGACATGCCAGAGATTGAGGCCATACACCTAGACAAAATAATTCAAGTTTTCACGAGAAACCAAGAAAAGGGCATAGTTAGACCAACATCATTTGACGGCGAACCCGGAAATCCTGTATTATTTTCATGGAAGTTTTTTGATCACTTAATTAATCTTAAAGGTGATAAGGGTGCCAAAAAAATTATTTCTGAAAATCAAAAAGATGTCCAATACATTGAATTACCAGGTAACGTTTCGTCAGTAGACCTAGACACCCGTGAACAATGGGATGCCTGGAAACAAGATCTCTAAATCAATTGTCTGGCGAGTGATTTTAAAAAAAAGTCCTAAAAGAACCACCCAATATTATAAGATTCCTGGCAATTTCAGGTTATTTTCTTTTGCACAATCAATCGCAATATCATATCCGGCGTCGGCATGGCGCATGACGCCTGTTGCTGGATCATTCCAGAGCACACGCTTCAATCTTCTATCGGCATCCTCAGATCCATCACAACAAATTACCATACCAGAATGCTGCGAAAATCCCATGCCTACGCCACCTCCATGATGCAATGAAACCCAAGTAGCCCCACTTGCCGTATTCAGAAGCGCATTAATAAGTGGCCAATCTGAAACAGCGTCAGACCCATCTTTCATGGATTCTGTTTCACGATTGGGAGAGGCCACGGAACCAGAATCCAGATGATCACGCCCAATCACAATAGGTGCAGATAATTCACCATTACGAACCATTTCATTGAAAGCTAGGCCAAGCTTATGACGCCAACCTAAGCCAACCCAACAAATACGGGCAGGTAATCCCTGAAATTCAATCCTGTCGCGTGCCATGTCAAGCCAATTGTGTAGATGAGGATCCTGTATAAGTTCCTTCACCTTTGAATCTGTTTTATAAATGTCTTTCGGATCACCAGACAAAGCACACCAGCGGA
>CACKFK010000017.1 GCA_902599445.1 uncultured Alphaproteobacteria bacterium | reverse complement strand
TAGGACCTTTATTAAAGACTGGAAATCATATTGAGGTTGATTTCGTCAGTACAGTAATGAGTGAACGCTCTATTAAGTTTGTAAAACTTTTTGTATATTTTATAAGTTTTATATCCTCTTTCATTTTTTTTAAAGCAGGACTTGATGCAACAGTTCTATTTTATAACCTAGGACAAATGATGGAGTTAGAGATAGATGTACCCATTTGGTATATGTTTCTGTCTTTCCCAGTAGGTTTCGTCATTATGGGTTTGTTTTCATTGGAACTCCTCATTACTACTTCGCAAGAAATTTATGCAGATAGCTCTCCATGATATTTTCTTTTGCATTAATATTATCAGTAGTTTTATTGTTTTTATCAGTGCCGATATTCCTAGTATTTGGATTAGGTAGTTCAGTAGCAGCCATTTGGGGATTAAATTTACCCTGGTCTACGCTGATTCAAATGGCATTTGAATCAATGAATAAGCATGTACTCATTGCTGTCCCATTATTTGTTTTTTCAGGAATGGTGATGCTCAGGGGAGGCGCTGCAAATAGATTAGTTAATTTTGCAACCTCGCTTGTAGGACACTTGCCTGGTGGACTTGGTATTGCAATGGTTATTGCTATGGGCTTTTTTGCTGCCTTTTGTGGCTCTATTTTAGCTGCAATTACAGCTATTGGGACAATAATGATGCCTAAAATGATTGAGGCGGGTTACCCGAAACCCTTTGTGATTGTGTTAGCAGCTTCTGCAGCATTACTCGAAGCATTAATTCCGCCCTCAAATGCTGCAATTTTATATAGTGCGTTAACTTATGTTCCTGTTTCACAGACTTTTGCAGCAGGTGTTATTCCTGGATTAATTTTATTGTTATTTATGATAGCGCTCGTTTTATTTAAATGCAGGCACATTAAAAGATATGAGCCAGCAACAAATTATGAAAAATTGATGCTGGGCATGAAAGCTTTTCCTGCCTTGTTAACTCCATTGATCATTTTGGGAGGAATATATGGAGGGTTTCTAACACCATCAGAGTCAGCCGCTGTATCAGGAATCTGGGCAATTTTTATGGGTTTTTTTATTTACAAAGAACTCACAATAAACTCATTATTACAAAGCATAAGAGAAACAGCGGTTACAACTGCTGTAATATTTTCTATCATTGCTATGGCAACATTCCTAAGCAAAGTATTCACTTATACCCAATTTCCTCAATTTATTATTTCATCAATTACAGAGATGGGCGTTGGATTAAATTTCTTTTGGTTCGCCCTGGCTTTGATTTGTTTAATACTGGGAACTTTCATTGAAATAGTTCCAGTATTTTATCTAACGATACCTATTTTTTCTGCTATCATTTTGTCATTTGATCAAAGTTTAATTCATCTGTACGTTGTCTTTGTTGCATTTGCTGGGATTGGCATGATTACTCCTCCAGTATGTGTTGGAATTTATACATCGGCAAGCGTTATACAGGAAAATCCAGGCAATGCCTTTAAAGAGGTTCCACTGTTTACACTAGTGGGCATCATATACGGAATAATCATGATCTTATTTCCTGCATTATCGACTTGGCTGCCGTCAATTTTGACACAATAAAAATAAACCGCAGCTGTTAAATAGATTGAGAGTGCGCCCAGTCCCAATAAAGGTTTCTGACTTTCTTCGTGATTGGTCCTATTTGATAGTGGGTTGAGTCAAAGCTTTTCACCGGTGTTACTTTCATCATATTACCAGACATAAAAACCTCATCTGCGTTGTGAACATCTTTAAAAGAGAGTACGCATTCATGAACTTTGCACCCATCAGCTATTAAATTTGACATATGTCGATTTCTGGTTATGCCAGATAAAAATGTACCGTTAGGTATGGGTGTAAAGATTTCACCATCTTTCACTACAAAAATATTCGATGTAGCGGTTTCAGCAACATTACCCATCACATCAGCCACGAGAGCGTTCGAAAAACCCTTAGCACGTGCCTCAGCTAGCATTCTGGCATTGTTAGGATAAAGGCAACCCGCTTTTGCATTAACAACATTGTCTTCTAAAACTGGTCGTCTAAAACTTGTTGTAGTTAATGTAGCTGCAGAATCGGGATCAGCCATTGGGAGGTCTTCCAAACAAATAGCAAATCCAGTAACTCCCATTTTAGGAACAATTGCAAGATCTCCACCATCGATTGCCCAATACATTGGGCGAATATAAACCGCTTCTTTTGAATTAAATTTCTTTAACCCATCTAATATTATGTCAACCATTTCATTTGAAGACACATTAGGCGTTATCATCATTGCCTCTGCTGATTTGTTAACTCTATCACAGTGGGCCAATAAATCAGGCGCTACTCCATCTACAAATCTCGCTCCATCAAAAACGCTAGTTCCTAACCACGAACCATGGTCTGCAGCCCTCATAATGAATTTGTCTTCAGAATGCCAAGAACCTTCGAAAAAGGTACGTATATTTGAGCCTGTGGCCATAAACTATATCCTTTTTTAATCTACCTATTGAACTTAGATTTAGGGTATGATCAAGAATCAGCCATAAATCTTGTCAGAAAGACCATAGATTAATAATCCGTTGATCACCGTAAAAATTGCAGGAGCCAAGTAAGCTTCAGAAGTATAGTTGACCCCTTCCATTTCAGAAGCCTCAGACGATTTCACGGTAAAGTAGCCTAGTATGGTGAAAATTAAACTTTGTAAAAATAAGATTACAAAGTAGGTCCAAGTACCCTCCACTCCTCTAAAAAGAAGATAGACCCCCACCAGAACAGTAGATAATACAAATGATCCAGCAAGTCTTCCAGGCAAAACAGCTGACTGGTGGATCCCATACTTCTCCAGAAAAGAGTTTGTGTTTAAAACGGATTGGTACGCGTAATACCCCCCGCCAGCCAAATTAAGGAGGTAAATTATGAAGAAAAACCAATTGTTAAAAGAATCAACCATGAATAAATCCCTTATTTTTTATAATTCATTTATTTTTGTCGATTTATCCATCTAATAAATTGCCTGATTCACACATGCAACTTCCTTTATATATTTTCATTTTTGATCAACCTCTCTAAATTGTCTTTAATATATTATAAACTATTATATTCTATTAGTACAAGTACTGTCTATTTTCTTGACCGAAGTGAAAGAAATGAATTTAAAGCAATGAAATTGACGAGTAAGAGTACGGTGTTTGGATATTTATTTTTTGCCATTTTAATAATTATGATTTCAATAACCGCCTTCTGGTTACTTCTCCCAAGATTCTTAGAAAATCCAAAATTTGTTGTATTAATATCAAATGGACCTATCCAAGTCAGAAATTATGAAGGAATGATTTCAGCTCAAGTGAATACGCAAGGGGAAAGATATGAAGGACTTCGCTCAGGTTTTATACCATTAGCCAGATATATTAGCGCAAAAGATCGGGAGGGAGGCAAGATTTCAATGACGGCACCTGTAATGCAACAAATGAATGCACAAAAGAACTCTTGGGAAATATCTTTCTTTATGCCTTCCAAATATAGTTTGGACCAACTACCCGTGGCCACAAACAAGGATATTAACTTATACACCATACCACCCAAACAAATGGCAGTTATTTCCTTCAATGGTGTTGCAAACAAAGAGCTATTGAACAAAAAGTTTTTAGAACTCAACTTGTGGATTGAAAAATCAAATTTCCAAATTGTGGGAAATACAGAGCCTATCTATGCTTATTACAATGATCCATCGACGCCCGGTGTTTTCAGGAAAAATGAGATCATGCTCCCAGTTAGCAAAAAAAATAGATAAAGTGTTACACCTATATTGCAGATTTGTGATTTAAAACCAATGTTTTCTTGGCTTCTGTTCAAAAATTAACTGAAAATAACGAAACAAAAATTGGATATCCCCCTGAGTAGAAATTTATTGAAATTCTTGATGGGTCAATTACACTTATCCGAACTTCGGCCTAAACGTTACCTGTACTAATATTCTGAGAGCGTAAATGGATAAATATTTTAGAGATAGCCGAAAAATAGCCCCCGGAAGTAAAGTTCGTCAAACTGAAGGGAGAGAAAATGACCATGACCAAATAGAAATTGGGCCGACAAATTTAGCTGTTACGGAGTGGTTGGATAATGGCCTGGAATTGCCAAATCTACAGGACATGAGGGAATATCGGTGGAAACGGCTCCATGATCATATTCTTGAACGGGATTATGCAGGGCTATTACTGTTTGATCCACTTAATATCAGGTATGCTACAGACAGCACTAATATGCAAATCTGGAACATGCACAATCCATTTCGTGCTGTTCTAATTTGTGCTGATGGTTATATGGTCATTTGGGACTATAAAAATTCACCATTTTTAAGCACTTTCAATCCTATAGTAAAAGAGCAGCGATTTGGTGCAGATTTATTTTATTTTGCTCGAGGTGACAAAGCCAATATCCAGGCTGATAGATTTTCCAATGAAATACGTTTGCTTTTAAACGAGCATTCAGGTGAGAACAAAAGGCTTGCCATTGATAAAATTTTAGTTAATGGCCTCAGGGCACTGGAAATACAGGGATTTGAAATATTTGAAGGTGAGGAACTCACTGAAAAAGCTCGCTCAATTAAGGGAAAAGATGAAATCAAGGCGATGCGGTGTGCTTCAGTTGCCTGTGAAAACAGTGTTCATTTAATGGAGTCTTTTGCCAGGAAAAATGTTCCAAATGGTAATGTTAGTGAAGATGACATTTGGGCAGTATTGCATGCAGAAAATATAAAACGAGGTGGGGAATGGATAGAAACACGGTTGTTGGCATCTGGGCCAAGAACTAACCCATGGTTTCAAGAATGTGGTCCCAGACTAACCAAAAATAATGAAATAATAGCCTTTGATACAGATTTAGTGGGGAGCTATGGAATCTGTGTTGACATCAGTAGGACATGGTGGATAGGGAACAAAAATCCAAGGCCAGACATGGTTTATGCAATGAAACATGCCCATGAACATATCATGACAAACATGTCTATGCTAAAGCCAGGTGTTTCCATGGAAGACCTAACACTCCAGTCTCATACCCTGGATAAACAATACCAAAAAGGCAAGTATGGGGTTTTGATGCACGGTGTTGGCCTATGTGATGAATGGCCTTCCATCAATTATCCTGATGGTTTTGTTAAAGGCGCCTATGATTACCCTTTAGAAGAAGGAATGGTCCTATGTGTCGAAGTGTTAGTAAGTCCTGAAGGTGGTGACTTTTCCATTAAACTGGAAGACCAAGTTTTGATAACAGCCGATGGTTACGAAAACTTAACCAAATATCCGTTTGATCCAAAGCTAATGGGCTACTCATGAAATGATTTTAGGAGCACATCATGACTGAAAAAACTGTTAAATTTGTTAAAATGAAGGATGGTGACAAGGAAGATTATCTACTTCTTCGCGAATTAGAAAAACCTTACCTTTCCATGACACCTGATCGAATTATTGATGAATTAAAAAGACAAGGAAATGTTTCACTGGAGGGATATCAAATTACACGCCTAGACCACGGTCTTCAATCAGGAACAAGAGCTTTTAGAGATGGAGCTGACTTGGATTGGGTTGTAGGTGCTCTACTACACGATATTGGAGATGGCCTAGCTCCCCAAAATCATGATCGAATGTCAGCTGAAGTCATAAGACCTTTTGTGAGGGAAGAGGTTTCATGGGTAGTAGAACATCATGGAATCTTCCAAATGATATACTATGCCCATCATTACGGGTGGGATAAGAATGCTCGAGACAAATTCAAAGATAATATTTACTTTAAGTCCTGTTCCGACTTTTGTGAACGTTGGGATCAGAGTTGTTTCGATCCTAATTACGAACCCGAATCCATAGAGTTCTTTGAGCCTATGATACGTGAGGTATTTAACCGAAAGGCTTATGACCCCAATGTAATTAAATCAAAAGAAGTAATAGGGCTGCCTTGACACTGCTAGGTCCTCATTATGTTTTTTATTATTATTTCAATGCATTGGACCATTACTTAAATGCTATTGCATATGAATTATAAGGACATTGATCCCTCAATTCTACCTTACATACATGAAGTTATTACGACTTTTCCTGGCAAGGTATATGAGAGATCCCCTAAGGAATCGAGAGACTTATTTTCTGAACATGCTAAAACCTTACCCCTCATTCGGAACAATAAACTCATAGTATCCGACCATGAGCTAATCACCCCAGAGGGAAAGATTACTGTGAGAATATATAGGCCGACGATCGAAAGAAGAAGGCCTGCTGCCTTAGTTTATATGCATGGGGGTGGATGGATCATGGGAGATTTAAACTCTCATGATAAAGTATGTGTTGATCTATGCTTACGCTGCAGGCTTACGGTTATTGCACTCGACTATGGCCTATCCCCTGAGAATAGATTTCCAGTTGCTCTAAATCAATGCTTTTCCTCTTATTTGGAGTTATTAAACAATAAAATGTGGCTAGGCTCCGCGTCAAAAAATATTATGATTGCTGGAGATTCAGCGGGAGGCAATCTAGCAGCTGCCTTATCCATGAAATTAAGACTGGAAGCAAAACCATTACCAAAAGCACAAATTTTATTTTATCCCTGTCTATCGCTGAATTTTGAATCTCCGTCATATATAAAATTTGCAAACGCTCCGATATTAGATAAAAAATCTATGAAATGGTTTTGGTCTGTTTATCTTGATAAAAAATTTGAAACTAATGATCCTTTAGCTGTTCCACTGCTTGAGAAAAACTTATCTGGCTTACCTAAAACAATTATCTGTACAGCTGAAATAGACCCCCTTGCTTCTGAAGGAATTCGATTCAAAAACAACCTAGTGAAGTGTTCCACAATTGTTGAACACATTAATGCTAAGGCAATGGTGCACGGGTTCATCAGATTCCGTGATAAAAGTCCTGTAGCAGACAAATATTTCTGGCTCGTTTGCAAGAAAATCAACGAATTCTTGGGAATGAATGATTAATTAATACTAATATCCGTCGACATTAGCTTTAAATCATAATTATATGTAAATACTCCAGAAAAATGACTTCCCTTCAAAACAAATGCTTTTTTAAATTTGAAAAGAAGTCCTTGACTTGATCTTCATAAATATAGCTTCATTAATATTTTTCTATGGAACTCTAAGACATTTTGACCACCTTAACTGATAGCTTCTGCTAATTTTTTGGCACCAAAGCGAACAGGGTCTGTAACCGGCAAATCAAGTTCACCCTCAAGATTTTGAATTTCATGCTTAGCCCTATGTTCGTTAAGCACACTAGTATCCAGTGCTAAACCTTTGACTTTAGCTGCAGGAAATAAGTTAATACATGAAACTATTGCTTCATTCAGTTGAATGACTTTTTTCAAGTGGGGGATGTGCACTTCTGTAACACTTTCTACTTTTTTCAAGCCAAAGCGATGACATAAGATCATAGCAGTCGGACAGCTCCCTCTCATCAAAGGTAAAGTAGCCGTACTACCAGGATTTAAAAGAGACCCCTGTCCCTCAATAATGACCACATCCCTATCTTTATACCTAAGAACCATTTCTTCTACTGCACCACTGGCATGATCAACCTTAAATGCATCTAAAGGTATTCCACTTCCAGAAATACAAATACCTGTTTGACCTGTGGCTAAAAATTTAGCATCAACATTCAGTTCTAACAAACTTTGTGTTAATTCAAGACCTGCAGTCATTTTCCCGACCGCCATATCAGTACCAATCATTAGAATTCGCTTATTATTAAGTGTGCTAGCTCGAGCAGCTCCAATATCAGGCATTACACCTGTAGGTGTCCTTATATCCCATATCCACTGATTGGCCTTTAAGTTCTTACTATAAATCTCATTAATAGAATCGTGTAACCCATTCACAACTGAGATGCCCTTAGAGATTGCATACTCGATTACATTTAACCATGACTGTGGAAGTCGACCGCCTGAAGGTGCAGTACCCAGAACCATTACTTGAGCACCAAGCTTAATAGCCTCCTCAATTCCACCGAAAATTGGTATATCCTTATCAATTTTACAGACCTCTCGGACCGATTTGCCAGCTTGTTTACTATCAATCACAGCAATAACAGGATTTGGGCTATAACGAATAACCCCCTCTGCCATCTTAGCAAAGAGGGTCCCCATACTACCTTCAGCATAAATGACAAGTTTAAGGTCTTGATCAAGCATCGTGCAAACTTCCTCCATGCCCCGGGATATCTTGTGGAGTAACAATGCCATTCACTAACAAAGCGCCTGAAGTAGGATTTGGATCTATGTTTAAATGAGAATCTAAATCAATGTAATCAAATAAGGCTCCAATAGAAGCACCAGCAGAAATAGAAACTGAACTTTCCCCCATACATCCAATCATTGTTTTTAGATTATGAGCTCGAGAAACCCCAACCATTCTTATAGCTTCAGTTAATCCACCACATTTCATTAGTTTAAGATTGATCCCATCAACATATTCTGAAAGATAAGGAATATCTTTAGAATTTCGACAACTTTCATCCACAAAAAGCGGTAGAGGTCTATCCTTAAAAAGAAACCTTAAGTTTTCCTCTTCTCCCCAAGCCAATGGTTGCTCTACATACTCGACATTCCTTTCTTGCAACCAAATTAACATTTTATGGGCATCTTCAACCGACCAACCACCATTTGCATCAACTCTTAATTTTATAGAACCGTTTTGAATTGTCTCAAATATAGCAATGAACATTTCTTTATCATGATCTATACCTTCAGGAGACCCCAACTTAATTTTAAGATTTTCTAACATCCCTTTTTCTTTTAAATACCTCACTCTCTCCCGAACTTCTTCAGGGGTCATTATCCCAATAGTAATCGAAGTGTTTACTTTTGGAAGACCTAGACCAAATAGTCGAAACAAAGTCATGTTCGCTTCCTTTGCCCTTAGGTCCCACAAGGCCATATCTAAAGCAGCAATTGCGCAAGGCGCTATTCCAAAATCTATAGCATTTAAGTAGGTGTCTAAAATAGAGCCAGAAAGGCTACCACTCTCTCTTAGAAAATCTTCAAGATGCTTCTGACCAACTTTTGCGGACTCAGCACCTTCCGTCGCACCTGGGCACATCTCTCCCAAACCAACATTCTTACCATTTGAAATCAATATAAATAGGTTTTCCGATCCTGAAAAAATTCCTCTACTTATCTTCAGAGGAAATCTTTTTTTGAGGTATAATGTCTTAAATTTTACAGTTTTCATAATAATGTGGGATCTTCATAGTAAATTTTTAGCTAATCTATTACATTTGATTATGCATTGTTTTCTTTCTTGCTCTGGTTTTCTCCGTTGCCAATTCAGATCCATCATGAAATGTACCAAACCACCTATCCCAAGGCATCTCTTCATTGCCATAATTGCATTCATAGTAACGATGGTGTAACTGGTGATAAAACGTTCCTAAGCTTAAACGGCGTGTATCTTTTATCAATAAATTTTCGTAGCCAGTATGAGTCATGGCAGCTCCTGGTCCCAAATAAATGACATGATAAATGACATGTACAGGATGTGAAGCTAGAACCCAATGAATACATATGCTAGATATATAGAAGAAGTGCTCAACAGGATGCATAGAAAATCCAGACCACGGCCCGACATTTACATTCCGGTGGTGCAAAGAATGGTATCTCTTATAAAAAAAAGGGATATGTAAAAATCGATGGACCCAGTAAAAGTGGAAAGCAGACCATATTGGAATCAACACAAAAAAAGCAAAAAACCAGACCGGGTTTCCCAAAAAATAGTTAACCGGAGCATAATCATTTGCTAAAAGCCACATTGTTACTACTTGGAAAGCAGTCACCTGTCCTACCCCACTGGTAAGAGACCAAAACATATTGTCGTACACTTGATTAGAGAAACTCCACAATCTTCCTGTTCCAGGATCTCGTCGGTCAAACTTCAGATTTTTTGATTGGCCTTTTATTATATAGAAATACCAGTGCAGCCCTCCTGCTATGACGATCATTAAAAACATATTTACTAACCAAGTTTGAAAGATCCAAAAAAAGGAAATTATTTTAGCTTCTTCTAAAGGTGGGTAAAGAAATAGCCACGCTAGTGCTGCGATTATCACAAGTAATAGCTTTTCGCCCAAATGTAACCAATTTCGAAAAAACCATGCAACTAAGTATCTCAGACCAAACGACCTGCTAAATAGTGAGTAATTCTCCAATGGTAAATCAGGATGATAATTCCACTGAGAACTATTTTTTTTGTCGTCTACATTTTTTTCCGCCATTTGTGAAATCTCGTATTCTTTGTTGGTCAACACATTCAATTATGGTAGCAAAATATTTAAAGGTGTTCTAACACTTAATTAAGTTTGAAATTTATAATTGGAAGATTTCGTTATCTCAAAAAGAGTGTTACTTGTTGGAGCAACTGGTTATATAGGACGGCATGTTGCTAATATACTTGTAGAGCAAGGCTATAAACCAATTTGCCCTTTAAGATCGAAGGACCCTAAATTTGCACAGCAAATTAAATTAAGCCCTGAACAAATACCTATTTGGGATTTGAAAAATAAGTCATCAGTTAATAGTATTTTTGCTCAGTACCCGGATTTGTGTGCTGTTATTTCATGTATAGCTAGCCGAACTGGAGGAATTAGAGACTCTTGGTTTGTAGATTTTGAGCTAAATATGAATATTCTGACTACTGCTAAAGCATACAATATTAATAATTTTGTTCTTCTTTCTGCTATTTGTGTTCAAAAACCAATGTTAAACTTTCAGTGGGCAAAACTTACTTTTGAAAAAAAACTTCAAACATCTGGTTTAGATTATACGATCGTCAGACCAACAGCCTTTTTTAAGTCCCTGGCAGGGCAAATTACAAGGGTTCAGAACGGGAAAAAATTCATTTTATTTGATGATGGAAACAGAACGAGGACCAAACCCATATCTGAAAGAGATTTAGCGATTTTTCTGGTCCAATGCATAAATAATAAAAGCAGAACAAATAAAATACTATCCATTGGTGGTCCAGGGCCAGCGCGGACACAAAAGGAATTAGGTGACATTATTTTCAAATTACTTAATAAATCTCCAAAATATTTCCATATGCCAAGCAATGTATTTAAAATCTTAGCAACCCTTATCACTCCCCTAGGCTTGATCTCTACAAAAATGCGAGACAAAGCAGAATTCTTACGAATTGCCTATTATTATGCCACTGAATCAATGTTATTCTGGAATAAGAGAATAAAGCAATACTCCTCTGAAGAAACGATTGAAGTTGGAAAAGATACAATTGAGGTTTTTTATAAATCAATTATAGAACGCGATCACCAGCTAGTTAAAGATAAGGAACAAAAGCTTTTTGACTAATTCTAAATTCCTTCTCGCTTCCTGAAACAAATCTAAGACCATTCATTCTAAATTTCTGTAGTTCTCTGGTCGAAACCTAGGCGTGCATAAACAATAGAACTCCAAGTCTTCATTTCCAACATTAGAAATTCTTTGAGGTATATTTTCTTCTATGAAAACCCTATCATTAAATCCAACTGGAATTTCTGAGCCGTCTACTTCTACAATGCCGTTACCCTTTCGAATTATATAGGTTTCCCTAATTCCTGATAGAGCGTGAAGCTGAGTTGTCACACCTGGCTCAACCCTGGCAATGGCCAAGGATACATTTGGAGATTCCGAAGTATTTAATAGCTCCTTGATAAAACAACGCTCTTCCGTCCAAATTTCATTATTTTTCATCTCATATTCCAAACGCTATCATGAGGCTTTAAGTTTAAAACAACCTAGCTAAAGTTACGGCATACGATATTTTCTATCACTTATAGCAAAAAAACCCTAGTTAAGTCTAAGATTTTGATTTTATATCCTAATAAAACCCCAGAACCGATTCAATGTAGGTCAAGAATAAGATCCTCGAGTAGTCCTAGTATTTTCTTTCCAGCAATATTAGCATGCCACAAAATTTCTTCCACAGTATCAGGTTTCTGTTCCAGTCCTCCTGTCGCCGAATTGGTAATGGCCGATATGCCTAATACTTTTAACCCCCTATGAACAGCAGCGATTGTTTCTAAAACAGTAGACATGCCAACAGCATCACCTCCTGCCTGCCTGAAAAAGCGACGTTCTGCAGAAGTTTCTAGAGAAGGTCCTTTGATTCCAACATAAATTCCTGTTTTGAATCCAATATTTTTCTTTCTCAGGATGTCTCTGCTCCTGACTAATAACTGACTATCATAGGCATTAGACATATCTGGAAATCTTAGACCTAAACAATCATTATTCTGCCCTATTAAAGGGTTTTCACCAGTAAAGTTGAGATGATCCTCAATCAACATAATTTCACCTGGATCAAATTCACTGTTTAATGCTCCAGCAGCATTTGTAATAATCAGTTTCTTTGCTCCAAGCTGTTTCATGACATGAATAGGAAACGTGATTTCATCTGGACCATATCCCTCATATAGGTGGACCCTACCTTGCATCAAGGCAATTCTGACACCTTTAAACTCTCCAAGAATTAACTTGCCAGCATGGGAAGGAGCGGTTGATACCACGAAGCCAGGAATATCTCCGCACTTAAAAACTGTAGGATTTTCGATCCAATCAACGAGTTCACCTAAACCAGAACCAAGAATGATCGCAAGATCTACCTTGGATTTCCCATCTCTATTGATGACCTTTATTGCATTTTCAAGAGCCAGTGTGTTCATTAAATTTCTCAATTTACTCTAAAGATTTTAATATAGGATCCCTTAACTTTCTGACCTCACTCAGAATATCATCCATGTTGATATTTACAATTGCACCATCCTTGACACATTGCCTTCCCCCAACAAAGACTTGTTTAACATCGGATTTCGCAGTCGAATAAACCAAATGAGTGATAGGATCAAAAAGTGGCACCGCATGTATTGATTCAGTTGAGATAATTATCAAATCAGCTTGCTTCCCCACTTCTAAACTACCGATTTCATTGGCTTTTCCTAAAGCTTCAGCTGCGTTTAATGAAACCATCCCAATGACTTCTTCTGCCGTAACAATGTCCGGTTTCATAAGATCACCTTTCGGTAAAGTAGCGGCAAGCCTCATAGATAACCACATGTCCAAATCATTACCGCTTATAGCCCCATCAGTTCCAACAGTGACATTAATTTTGCGCTCAAGAAGATTCGAAATGGGTGCAATTCCAGATCCTAATTTTAGATTTGACAATGGATTATGGGCTATTATGGACCTTCTTTCTTTCAATAAATCAATTTCATAATCATCCAAATGAACACAGTGAGCTAAGATTGCCTTTTCATCCAAGATTTTTAAATGCGCGAGGTGTCTTATAACCGATCTACCATATCTTTCCTTAATATCGTTCTGTTCAAAACGAGTTTCCGCGGCATGCGTCGAAAAAACTGCGTTGTAATCATCTGCAATTTTCTTAGCATCTTTTAAGTGTTCAGGTTTGACGGTATATGTTGCATGGGGCATCACTGCAGGAAATACAATTTCAGAATTTTGAAATTTGGAACAAAAATCTGAAGCTTCATATGTATATTGATCATGAGTTCTATCTCCCACACCAGGAAAATCAATGAATATGCCGCCTGTGCAAATTCTCATACCCAAGTCGATAGATGCCTGGGCAGTTTCAAAAGGGTACCAAAACATGTCAACAACAGTAGTCACACCCGCCAGCAGATTTTCGGCCAAGCCCAAATAGGAACCTAATAAAGTTGTCTCGGGAGTAAGAATAGCTTTTTCCGCTTTCCACACATCTTGCAACCAGTCCTCTAAGGACATATTTTCAACCAGCCCCCTAAACAAACTATCAGCTGCATGACAATGGGTATTAATAATCCCCGGCATAACAATTTCACTATTTAGCTCTACTATTTTTTTTGCTTGGGGCAAATCATCTATATCTTTTGGCACTTCCCCGATCAGTTTTATTTTACTCCCCGAAACACCTAATATTCCATTGCTAATAATATTTTGGTTTTTGTTCCCCGTTACCAAGGTTCCACCGACAAATAATAAATCATACATCCCTAAATAACTCCTTAAATCTAGAGGTGGGTTTTTGATGAAAACCTGAACCGCCGAAAAGATGCAAATACCAAAACTAATATACTTACAATATAGGGCATCATTTCAGTAATTTGTTGGGGTAGACCAAGACCCTGGATTCTTAATGACAAACTATCTACTACACCAAATAGGATTATCAAGAAAAAAAGTGGTATTGGCCTTCCAGCACATAGCAAAACCACCACTACAGCTATCCAGCCTCTCCCAGCACTCATATTTTCAACAAACAAACCAACATTTGAAATCGACAATTGCGCACCAGCCAGACCACAAAATATACCACAGATTAGGAGTGCTAAAAACTTGACTTGCACTGGGTTAGATCCCGATGATCTCAAAGCCTCCTGATTTTCTCCCGCCACGCGTATCCACAAACCAATTTTGTGATATTTAAGGAAGTAATGGAATGCGATTACACTAAGAATTGCTAGATAAAAAAGAATGGATTGATCATTAAAAATCAAGTCGAGCAACCAAAGTGAATCTAAAAATGGCCAATTAATCGTGGGTAATTTATGTATATTTGGGTGGCTGAAAACCCCACTAACATCAAATATTGATCTTAGTAGATAAGTAGATAATCCAAGTCCCAAAAGATTTATTGCAATTGAAACAACTATTGGGTCTCCTCTTCTTCTCAAATGGAATTCAGAAAACACTAGGGCAAGAAAAATTCCTCCCAATATTGCTGATAAAGCTCCCCAAAAGGCACTATCTCCTATATACGAACCTAAAACAGCCATAAAAGCTCCTAGCAAAATAAACCCCTCTAGGGCGATATTGAAGACTCCTGCCCTATGACATATTAAACCTCCAAGAGCAGCTAAAAGTATAGGGGTGGTCAGTCTCGCAATTGAGGAAAAAAACTCTGGATCCAAAAAATCTTCAATCATGGTCACTTTCTCCACTAGAAATGCTAGCACTACCTAAACTGCCCAGTTTACCCACTACAAAGAGGATTATAATTGCTTGTATAATCGTCGCTATTTCCTTTGGCACTTGAGCGATACGCTCCATACCAGCAGCCCCAGTAGAAATCGCAGCAAAAAAGAATCCAGCTAAAGGAATACCCCATAGATTTAAGTTAACCATTAAAGCAGCTATAATGCCGGTCCAAGCATAAAGCGGTTGTACCAACATGCCATCTGTAAACCTGTGATGAATTCCTAAAACTGCAATGCTTCCAACTAATCCTGCAATTGCACCTGATAGGGCTAGAGTCTCGAAAACTATTTTTTTTGTCGGCAGCCCTGAGATTTTTGCAAAACTAAAGGAAATACCCATACATTTTGAGTAATATCCATATTTTGTTTTTTGAGAAATCACCAATATAAAAAGATAAACAAGAAAAATAAGGATAATTCCAACATCCAATCTTGTTCCTTGAAAATACGGCAACCAAACCGATTTTGGTAGTAAAAACGTCTGAGGCAAACCTGAGTTAACGTCTCTAAAAGGATGGCTAACAAGGTAAGACGAAATATAACGGGCCGGGTAATTTAGAAGTAATGAGCCAACTAAAAGTGGAACCCCCATATAGATAGTTAGAAATCCGCTTAATAGAGCCCAGATAGCCCCGGCTGCCATACCGCTTGCCAGTGCAAGTAAAATCCCATACAACCCAAAATCGGCAACACTTAAACCAACAAAAGCTGAAACCAATCCTCCCACTACTAACTGTCCTTCTCCCCCTATATTAAAAAGACCAGCTCTGAACGCTATTAAAGCAGCTATAGCCATTCCTGTAATGAGAGCCATTTTCGAAAAAGTAGTAAACAAATAAGCATTTTTTCTACCCCCAATTGAGCTTTTGATAAAACCTCTAATTGCTTCGGAGAAGTTTGCATCTGCTAAATAAAGTAAAAAGAAGATAATTAAAGAAATTGATAGAAACGTTGCTAAGGTTTCAATCACTATGCCAGCGGTTTTGGTTTTGTTTATTTTACTCATCAGGACTTATTCCCGTTGGCGAATAATAAGTATTAAAGCCAGACAGCATGTGCTGTCCTATGAGTTCTCTAAAATTTTCCCCCTTTGAAATTCGTTTCGATAGTGTTCCTTCATACATTACAAATGCGCTATCCGATAATGAAGTAATTTCATCTAATTCATTTGAAACTAAAAGTATAGCTACGCCTGCTGACTTGATATCCATTATTTTTTGGTGAATAAAAGCTATTGAACCAATGTCTATACCCCACGTTGGATTTTCTATAATAATCAGGGGACATTGCGAGGAAAGCTCTCTCGCAACAACTAGTTTTTGCATGTTACCGCCAGACATTGTTCTTACCAAAGCATCGGGCCCATTTACTTTAATATTAAACTCTCTAATCAAGCTTCTTGAAAATGCCTTCATATTTTCCTTGCGAAGAAACGAACCCCAGCTAAATTTCTTGTTGTTTACTTTTGTGATACAGGCATTTTCCCATACGCTGGCACCTAATGCCAAACCATCTCTTTGCCTATCCTGAGGAACAAAGGAGATGCCCATCATGCGTCTGGTTTGCGTATTTTCATTTATTATATTTCTGTCAAGCAAATTGATTTCCCCATCGGATGCTCTCCGAATTCCTATTAAAGTTTCAATCAATTCTGTCTGACCATTACCCGATACACCTGCTATACCAATAATTTCGCCTTTTTTTATGCAGAAATTGATAGCTTGTTTTGCATTAAAATTTGTCTTGATAATAACATCTTTTACGTCAAGAATCTTTTTATTCTCATACGCACCCCTCTTTATATTTAGCCTAGGTATTTCTCGTCCCACGATTTCTTGCGAAATCTTCTCTTTATTTGTTGTGTTCAAATGAGAGCTGCTGATTAGTTTACCATTTCGGAGAACCGTAACATGATCAGCAATATCCATGACCTCGTCAATCTTATGGGTAATCAGTATGATTGTTTTATTTTCTGCTTTAAAATTTCTTAAGCTGTGAAAAAAAATCTCTCGCTCATTGGGAGTGAGAACAGCTGTTGGTTCATCTAAAATTAAAACCATTGATTCACGGTATAAAAGTTTGATAATTTCTACAATTTGGCGCTGTGCAACTGATAAGTTGTCCACCAATTCATCTAGGTCAATATGGATTTTGTAACGAGAAATTATGTTAAGTATATTTGCCCTTATGGTGTTGAACTTTATGAATCCAAATTGATTTATCAACTCGTTTCCTAAAGTTATATTTTCTAAAACCGTCAAATTACCTACCAGCATGAAATGCTGATGAACCATACCAATACCCGCCTTGATAGCATCTCTTGGAGAACTCCAACTGACCCTTTTCCCGTTACAAAGGATATCACCAGAGAAGTCAGTATTGGAGCCATAAAGCACAGACATTATTGTACTTTTGCCAGCACCATTCTCGCCAACTACAGCATGAATTTCTCCAGCGTTAGCTTCAAGCGAAACTTTGTCCACCGCCCTGAGATTGCCAAAATCGACTGTGATTCCTCGCAGGCTTACATGCATGGCCTATCTAGCAGAGTTAATTTGCAAACATTGGATCCTCAATAACTAAAGATCCAGCAATAATCTCCTGAGCCACCTTTCTTACTTGGCTTAGAACATTTTCTTGATCTGCAATGAGGCATTGACTATTGGCCAACTCATCAGGCTTAAGTGCCATTAGCCCCATGCCACCCTCCTTCAAACCGACTGCCGTGAAGCTTGCTGTAGCACCACTTTTGATAGCATCAATTGCATTAACCACTGCCGCATCAACACCCTTAAGAGTGTTATCAATGACATATCCGGGAGCATTGACACAACGGTTTACATCAACGGAAAGCACCTTAAAATTGTTTTCTTGAGCCCCCTCAAAGACTCCAAAATCTCCACCTGCTGTTGCTGTAAAAATTATATCAGAACCTGCACTATGCATAGCCAATGCTTGCTCCTTTGCTCTCACAGGGTCTCCAAAAGGATTGTCACCACCCACCCATCGGATTTCTACATCGACATTTGGATTTACGGATTTAGCTCCCTCTGCATAAGGATCTGTATATCTATGCAAAAATGGTATATCTAAAGCCCCAACGACACCTATTTTGTTTGATTCAGTCATCATACCAGCAGCAACTCCAGCCAAATAACTCGCTTCATACTCTCTAAAAACTGCGCAATGGACATTGGGAGGCTGGTTTGGGATACATTGATCCACGATTAGAAATTGTACTTCAGGGGCCGTAGGAGCAACTTCAGTGATTATGTCATTAAATTCAAACCCCAATAAAACAATAAGAGATGCACCTTCATTAAGGGCTGCTTCTACATTTTCGCGTCTGGCAGCAGCTGTACTACTTTCATAGGTTTGCACTTCGGCCTGATATTTCTTTGCAGCAGCCTCTGTTCCAGTCTTACCCATTTCCAAAAAAGCATTGACACCGATGGGATCGGGGGACACATAAACAAAAAAGTCCGTGGAAGCATGAGACAAACTTACTTGAGAAAAAAATGTAAATACTAAGGCCGTTATCGTTGCAAGATGTTTCTTCATAAAATTGTCTCCTTTTTTTTTATTATGAACCTTTCCAAAATGCTATATTTAAAAAAATAAAAACACAACTGGCTTAGTACAATCATTACCTGAAATTTAGAACAAATTGTGATCGGGGGGGCACTCTTTAACTAAAATAACCCGCCCGAACACTAGCACCAATGAAGTTACATATTATTCTCTCAGCATGAACGAAGGTAATTCTACGACCCTCAAAAGATGGAGAAATCTCAACCAAATCCATCCCTAAAACTCTGCCTTTTTTAGTTAAGCCATGAATAAGCTCTCTAATCTGAACCCAATTAAGCCCACCAGGAGTAGGAGCATTAACTGCAGGCATAATAGTTGGATCGAGACCATCCGCATCTAATGTAAGATAAATTGGACCACTTGGAATTCTTTCTAACACACTCCTAACCCCAACCTCGTGGACTTCATAAGCACTGATTAAATGAGCTCCATAACGTTTTGCTGCCTCAAATTCTTCGTGACGACCACTACCAACTCCTCTAAGACCAATTTGAAATATTTCACCAATGTGCTCCATTTCTGAGGCACGCCGAATACCACTTGAATAGCCTTCTTTTTCGCCATTTATTTCATCTCGCCAATCCAAGTGGGCATCCACCTGAACTAGGGTTATCTTTTCACCTTTAGGCAACCCTCGAAAAATGGGGATTGGAATACCATGATCACCTCCTATGGAAATAAGACTTGTTTGGGCTGCAAAGATCTTCTCAACAACCTTTTCTGCTCTAATGTAATGTTGTCTAGGGTCACTCAGATCAAAAGTAACATTTCCACAATCAAAAACTTTAATATTTTTGTTTTGTAGCAGACTTCCTTGCAGATCCCAATCAAAGTGTTCGACAGTCCTTGGCTCATGCCAAGCTCCATCTTGAGCATTTTGTCTCAGCAAATTTGGAGTTAAACTCTGGTCATTAGAAAGTTCGTTAGGATAATACGGCAATCCATAGGGAATACCTAATATAGCTATATTAGCATCCAACTCATCCAAGTTAGTGCAAAACTGGAACCCTAGCAAACCGTGATCCATGCCTCTCGGTATTTCGGTAAGTTTAGCCTTCATAAAAAACAAATACTACAATTTTTATATTAATTCCAGTTGAAGAAAAGAGATGGAATCAAAATGATGTTACGGACAAACCTGCTCATCAAATTATTCCAGGTTAAAATTTCTCAATTTTATTTTTCTTAAGAGTTATCAAGTTGGACTTTATATTCTTGAACAGTATTCCCACCATCAACGACAATCATCTGCCCTGTAACATAGCTTGCTTCTTCAGAGGCCAAAAATAATACAGTATGCGCGATCTCTTCTGGCGTCCCAGATCTTCCAACAGGGGTAAAATTTCCTGCCCGCACCTCATCATCACTGCTAGATCCTGTCTTTATCCAGCCAGGCCCAACACAATTCACTGTTATTCCGTGCTTGCCTTCTTCAATCGCTAAAGATCTAGTAAGGCCCAATATAGCAGCTTTTGCAGAACTATAAACTGTACTCCCATTAATACCTACTAAAGTTCCAGTAACCGATGAAATATTGACTATTCGGCCGATCTGCTGCCTCTTAATTTCGGGAAGAAAATAACGAGTAACCAAAAAAGTACTTTTAAGGTTAATATTAATACCGTAATTCCATGACTCCAGAGTTAATTGTTCAAATTTACTTGACGGCTGATCATGACCAACTTGAACCATTCCTGCATTATTCACTAATATATCAACTTTTGAAAAACTTCTCTGTGTTTCATATACCAATTTCTGAACCTGTTTCTCATCTGTAAGATCAGCTGGTAAACCTTCCACCCTGTCTTTCCCAAATAGACCTCTCAATTCATGGATTCTATCTAAAATACGATCTGTTGTTGAAGTAATAAAAATATTAGCACCAGCTTTTGCCAAAATCTTTGCCGTAGCAAAACCAATGCCTGATTGGCTGCCAGAACCAGTAATTACGGCTACTTTATTGGTCAAATCAAACAACGTATCACTCCATGCAATTTATAACCTCAATCATCTAAATAAATTAGAGTATTGGCATAACAATGAATAATTTCACATAAATAAGTCTAACAATTTTTGCTAATTTCCGCCATAAATAAATCTTTAAACCAAGACTCCAGCAGTAAAGAAATTTACAAATGATCTTTCAATATCTCATTTAAGTCAATTTCTGCATTTAAATTTCTTGCCAAAAAGTACAGTCCTCCTATCTTTCTCTGAATAAATAAGACATCTAGATCTGGAATGCGAACGGTTTTCTGGTAAGAAATCAAGTCCTGCATATGTTCCTGAATTTTCTCAACAATTTTTATTTTGCGAAAAACATAAAGTTCCTTTTCCCTAATAGGTTTGGTAACATTCAGGAAAAGTTCTATGAAAATTTCCTTAAGGTGCGGTGGAAAGGAAGTATGAAGAATTTTCAAACTGTATAGTGCATTTTCTATATCGGGCCTATGATCCTGCCAAGTGGCCTGTAGCAAAGCTCTAAATCTCTCAGAAACATCGGCTTCGATTTTCTGCGTAGCCCCAAAATCCAAAAGAATTATTTTATTTCGCTCCTTATCAAAAAGAAAATTTGCGTAATTTGGATCTGTCTGAATGATTTTAAACTCAAATATTTCGGCAAAAAGTAGCTTCATTAAGCAGTAAACTATTCTGTTTCTTTTGATTTGCGACAAAGAGCTGACTCGATCAAGAGTTATTCCATTCTTAAACTCCATTGCTAAGATATTTGATGTAGTGAGCTTTTTATTTAGTTGAGGAACTTCAAATTCTGGATAATTAGATAAAAGACCAAAAAATTCTTTAAGAAATCGCCCCTCTAACACGTAATCAGTCTCCCTGTGTAGTTGAGCTCTACCTGCTTCAAGTAGAGATTCCAAGTCAACAAAAGGAGGCACGATACCCGTATTCTTGAAAAGAAACATCAGGTTTTTAATATCACTATCGATGCTATCCCTTACTCCAGGATATTGTACCTTTATCGCTAAATCCTCACCTTGCTTAGTCCTGCACTTGTGTACTTGGCCGATAGATGCCGCCGCTATAGGGTGAGGATCAAAATGCTCAAACATTTTAGAAAAACCGTCGCCCCAGTTTTCTATTAAAACTTCTTTTAATTGAGAGGGGGGTATCGCATAACCTTGATTCCTCAAACTAGATAAAATTTCCGAAACTTGAGGTGAAATGAACTCACCTGCTTCTAAAGATAATAATTGCCCCACCTTCATTGCAGCTCCTCTCATTTGAGAGAGAGACTTAACAAATCTAAGCAAGTTGGCTTGGGACAGAAGCAAACCTTGAAAATCAGTCCGTTTACCTTTCGCAAATTGCGTTGCTGCGGAGACAAGTACATTACCAGCTATCCCAACAGTCATACTGCCTAAATTCATGAGTCTAGAAAATCTGGTGCTCGGAATACGAAAACTATTCGCTCTATTATAATCGTTAAATTCCATACCAGTGGCTTGTAACAGTTGCAAATAATAAATCAACCTCTGGAATATAATGCAGAATATTTTTCTTAGTTTGGATACTCTTTGCTGTTCAATGAACTTGTAAAGCCTTATGTCTCAATCCATAGTAAGTGGGTAAGAGGATATTATAATCAAGAAAGTAAAAAAGCTATGACAGGAATTAATTTAGACCTTGCCGGAAAAACTGCTCTTGTGACAGGTGGAAGTAGAGGTTTAGGGTCGGTCATTTGTAGACACCTTAATTTAGCGGGAGCTAAGGTGATCATACATTATAATGAAAATTACCAGGCTGCAAAAAAAATAAAAAGCTCTTTGGGCGGAGCTACTGAAACAATCCAAACTGATTTGAGTAACCTGGCTGAAACTCGAAAACTAATCGGGAAAGCACAAGGGCACTTTGGTCCAATAGATGTTTTAGTAAACTGTGCTTCGGAATCCTCGCAGAGACTTTGTCCAATTTCTCAACTGTCAGATGAAATTTGGAATAAGACCCAGGTTACAAATGTTCACTCTCCTTTGATTTTAATGCAAGAATTTGCCAAACAAAATCGTGCTGGCTCGGTTATTAATATTTCCTCAATCGAAGCCAAAAGACCTGGGCAACAACATGCTGATTATGCCGTTTCTAAAGCAGCCTTGGAAATGCTTTCTAAGGCTGCTGCGCAGGAATATGGGAGTCTAAACATTCGGATAAATGCTGTCTGTCCAGGTTTGATAGATCGTGAGGGAATAGAAAAAAATTGGCCAGAAGGAGTTAATAGCTGGAAAAAGGCTTCGCCATTGAATATGCTAGTTAATCCTGAAGACGTTGCAAAAGCAGTTATTTTTCTTGCTAGCGATAGCTCAAGTTCAATAACTGGATCAACACTAACAGTCGATTGTGGCCTAAGTGTAAAATCCGGTTGGTAACGGAGCAAATGAAATCCAGAAGCCGTTAGTGGCTAGTGCCTGGCTAATAGGGAAAGAGATTAATTTACTTTCTGTTAAATTTGGATTTTTTACAATCTTCATGCTTAAGAATCATAGAAACTGTGGCTACCAATAGGGTATTCAGAAATCCCCAATTAAAATTTCTAATGAGCAACATGATTTAAAAGAAGGTTATTTAGGATCAAAACTTTTTTTGAAAATATTTACTTCATAAAAGCTCTGGATATTTCAAATATGCTAATTGCATAAACGTTTTGCTTCTTAAAATTAAGCTACACTGTTAGGACATGAGATTCACTACAGGAAAGATTTCATCGTGCATAGATGGCATTTCTACTATGATCTACATGATCTCTACAGATGAATTGATTGAGTCAACAAACAAGAATTCATAGATAAACTAACCAAAACCTGTTAAAATGAAAAAAGGGAGAAATAAAAGGACTTATACAGCAAAATTTCTATCAGCACCTGGACTATGAGACTACTTTTATAGAAATAAGTAGAAAATATTACGACTTTTGTTATTCTCTAAAGTACTAGATTTCTGTAATTTCCAAATTTGTGATAAGAAAAATGTTTCGATACCTTATTATTAGGTAAATAACCAAATGGCCGACTTAAAATCTCTTGACAGCCCATTCAATAAGAAGGCAAGACAATACAAAAATAGGCGCACTCCTAACCAAATAGAAATCTATGATTTAACCCTTGAGGCCGACGGTGAGGAAATGGCGGGTTTGCGGTTTAAACATCAGGACCGAATTGAGATAGCTAGAACTTTGGACGAAGCAGGCATCCATAGGATGGCAATCATTGGTAATTCCCCTACCCCCACACGTGGAGATATTTATAGTGCTGAAAAAATCGTAGAATTAGGATTAAAAGCAAGGACAAGTGGCTTTGTTAAGACCAAGGACGAAATTACTATCTGTCATGAAATAGGGATTAAAGACATTGCAATTCTCGTTGGCGTGAATGAAAGCACATTTACGCGTGGTCTGAGTAAAAGCAATGTCCTTTATGCTAGTAAAGACCTAATCAACCATGGTAAAAATCTTGGATTACATGTGACTCTTATGGGAATGGATACAACACGAGCATCTCCAAAATTTTTGAAGCAATTGTTTAATGAAGTGGAGCCACTCTTTGACGAATTTGCAATAGGAGATAGCTTAGGGAGGATGACACCCTATGGAATCCAGTATCTCGTTGATTTAATTGCTTCTTGGACATCAAAACCATTACAATTACATCCACATAATACTACTTCAATGGCGACAGCAAATTGCCTTTCAGCAGTGATGAATGGCGTTCCTATAATACACTCAAGCATTAATGGTCTTGGGGAATTCTCGGGATTAGCAGCAACAGAGGAATGCGTCGTTGCTATAGAAGTACATGCGGGAGCATCGCTTGGCATTGATTTTCATAAACTGCAAGAAGCAAGTAAATTGGTCTCAGCTATAACTGGAATTCCAGTACCTCCAGGTAAACCAATTACAGGTAAAGCAGCTTATGCAGTTCCCGAAACAGAAGAAATTCAGCAATTTATGTATAATCTACAATTAGAAGGCCGATTTAATGACGGGATGCCTCTAATTCCTCATCTTGTAGGCTCAGAAAAAATTTTTTCCATTGGAAGGAAATGTAATCCTTATACAATACTTTTTAACTTAAATGAATATGGGTATCAAATAGAGTTTGAAACAGCTGCAAAATTTGCAACTGAAGTACGTCGTCACCTGTCACGGAAGAAGGGGCATTACCTAATGGAGGTGACCGAATTAATTGAATTCTATAAAAAGAGTTGCCATTATAAAAAGAATTCAAATTAGAATTTATTACCTAAATGATGTCTTGCTCCAATAACGCCATATCAGACTTACTGCTGCCATAGTTAAGCCGATGACCATACCTATCCATAGGCCAACACTACCCAGATTCAGCTCAAATCCCAACAAATATCCTGAACCAATGCCAAAAAACCAATAGCTTATTAAGGCAAGAATAGAAGGTATTTTTACGTCTTGGATTCCCCTTAGCAAACCTAGTCCTGCTGCTTGCAACCCATCAACTAAATGAAATACGGCCGCTATCATTAATAAATTTACAGCTAGAGAAAGTATCTCCTCGCTAAGTAAGAGAGATTTATCTAGGAACAACGCTAACAAAACCTCTGGAAATAGTAGGAAAATCGACATAACTAAAACTGCATAAGCTGTGGTAAGCATAATTGTAGCTTTGCCAATTCTTTGCAATTCATCTCCGCCTTCATTCTTTCCAAATGCATAGCCAGTAATAGTAGTTGCTGCTTGTGACATGCCGACATGAAACATAAATGTCAGACCTGCTAATTGCATGGTTATACCATGTGCGGCGAGTTGAATAGTTCCTAACCAGCCCATCATTACTGCTGTAGCTGTAAAGAGACTTGTTTCTGCGAAGTAAGTTAGTCCAATAGGTAATCCTAATTTAACAATTTTTATCAAATATGAATAATCCAACCGCCATAACCCATTGAAAATTAGATAGCTGCTTAATCTTTTCTGTATGTAAAAAGCTAACAGAAATAGCATGAACAAATGAACAACAGTGGTCGTAAAAGCAGCTCCTCTGATGCCCATTTCGTAAATGCCAAGGTTTCCGAATATGAAGATCCAATTAAGGAAAACCTTCAAAGGTATCCCAATTAGTGTTATCAAAAAAATCACTTGTGTATGCTTTAAACCAGTTAGATAACTACGCAAAGTAACTACCAACAGTGCAGGCAACAAACCAAATCCCATAATCCGAAGATATTCTTGTGCCAAAGAAGCAATTTCTTCACTTTGACCGATCATCAATAGTATTTTCTCAGAATTCAAAAAACAAATCAGGACCAATAGGGTATATATTAGAGACATCCATAAACCCATTCTGGTAATTCTTCTGACTTGCCGTTCATCCTTTTGTGCTTCATAAGCCGCGACCAAAGGAACTACAGCAAAAGAAAAACCAGAACCTACAATAAAAAATGAAAAGAAAAAAGATCCCCCTATTACTGCTGAAGCCAAAGCGATAGGGCTATAATGGCCTAACATAGCTGCATCAATAATGGTCAAGGAGAATTGCGCAACACTACTGCCAACCAAAGGCAGACCCAGTAAAATTAGTGAACTATAAATTGATTTTGGAGATTTCATAATTAGGCCTAATCATTAAAGATTAAGTTTAGCAATAGCAAAATTGGTTGACTATCATATAAAAGATATGATCTCTCACAATTGATCCAAGAAAAGGTCCCTACTTGAATAATGCAAATGACGATAGGAAACCATGGCCACTAAGTTTAAAAGAGCTATCATTAGAAAACCTGGAAAAGAAATCTCTAATGCCATTAGTTCAAGAGGATTATCTCCAGATTTCTCTAAGGCAGAGCAACAGCACAACCAGTACAGCCAAGTTTTAGAGAGCCTAGGATTAAAAGTTCACGCCTTAGACGCTTTGGAGGGTTTTCCAGATAGTCTATTTGTAGAAGATCCAGCTTTAGTTTTTGATGACACTTGCATCATATTAAGACCTGGTGTCGCGTCTAGATTTGGCGAAAGCAAAGCCCTAGAAATTGATGTAAAAAATATTTTTCCAAATATATATACAATCAAGAGCGGAAAGATCGAGGGCGGGGACATTTTAAGAATAGGTTCCCACTTTATTGTAGGTCTCTCAGAGAGAACAAACGAAGAGGGTGCAAGAAACTTGGGTGAGGTGCTGGCTCCCCTTGGTTTTACATTAGAAATTTCAAAAACCCCAGAGGGCGTACTTCATTTCAAATCGGAATGTAGCCTAATAAGTAATGACACAATACTAGCTACTGAAAAGCTTATTGGGACAGGTTTTTTCGAAAATAAGTACCGCCTATTGAAAGTACCAAAGGGTGAAGAACTTGGCTCAAACTGTTTGAGTATTAACGATCATGTACTAATTCCCAAAGGTTTTAATAAAATTGCAAACCTATTGTCAAAGGAATACAAAATTAAAATAATAGATGTGAGCGAAATGGAAAAAGCCGATGCTGGATTAAGCTGCATGAGCCTACGCTCATGAAAAGCTGATTTACGCGACAGTAATCTGGCGGTAACTACCTCTTAAAAAATCTTGCAGGTTGAATCCCTTGATTGCCAACATTATTCGTTCCTACTAACAGACCAGCTTTTCAGTTCTCGAAGCCACTCTTGATGGGCACTAAACGATTGCGCCCCTTCTATTACCGTTTCTAAATAACCGGTCCTCGGAGTTCCTTGAACCATGTCTGTTGCAATATAGATCAAAGTTGGCACTTTGTCGTTTGCAACCTTAACGTTTATTTCCTTTTTATAATAAATCTTATCTTTAACCCCCTCATAGTAATCAAGGGTATCTTCGTCACCATGAGAAAGTACCCAAATAATCCCATAAACGAAATGCTCACTGCAAGGGATCACTGTCGCAACGCCCCTTGAATTAATCAAGAATCGATATTCTGAAAGCTTTGCAATCGCTAGAGCTTTGGATTGTGGACATCTAGCATTCATCTGATCCTTATTCATATTGGAACCGTAAGCGAAATAAAGTACCTGCCCCCTTGAAACCTCTCCAATCCACTGAGTAAAATCAGTCATTTTTTTCTTCTTTCGTTTGCCGCTTGGTCTGCTAGGCTATTACTTGTCTGCGTTTGGTAGTAGTGACCGATAATCGACTAACATCAAAAATCTACATTTACTTAAATTCTATTTCTTTAAATGACTACCAAGCAATATAATCAATCAAAAAAATTATATTAATGCTTTATCCAGTTGACTAAGGCGTTTTCCAATATCACATTAATCTAAAAATTTTGTCAATTATGTGTGAATTATTATGTCCATAAAAAGAATTTTAGAACCTAACCGGCAAATAGATGTTATCCACGAAACTGATGTGCTGGTGATTGGATCCGGACCGGGTGGGTTATCGGCAGCTTTAGCATCAGCTAGATGCGGAGTGGATACAACCCTAATTGAACGTTTTGGATGTTTTGGCGGAAACATAACAGTAGTGGGAGTTGAGGGTTTTGCCTGGTATCGGCATGAAAAAACAATTGAAGCAGGTGGTATTGGAGTTGAGTTTGAAGAAGTAGCAAAAGAAATGGGTGCCGCTGTTCCCGAAAGTCAATCCTTAAGCTACGAACTTGACAGTGAAGGATTTAAAGTCGTTGCCGATAAGCTAGTTTTAGACGCTGGGATCCACCCCATGCTCCACAGATCATTTTCTATGCCTATAATGGAAGGAAATAGAATTGTTGGGGTAATTTTGGAGTCCAAGGCCGGGAGAGAAGCTGTATTATCAAAAGTTGTAATCGATGCTACTGGTGATGCTGATATAGCAGAAAGAAGTGGCGCTGCCACAAAAAAAATGCCCCTGGAAGAACTCATGGCTACCTCAGTAATGTTCCACCTAGCCGGAATAGATAAATCGGCGTTTCTCTCTGAAATTAAGGCTAACCCACAGGCATACAAAGATTGGTCTGATGGTGAATGGCAGGTTCAAACCGATGGAAAAGAAGATAACATGTTTTCACCATTCATAAAAAAACCATTCCAACAGGCTATAAATGACGGGGTCTTACCCCCAGATCTCAAGACAATTGGAGGAACTTGGGGCGCAGTTCATGAAACGGGCGAATTAACTTATATGAACATCATCCAGCTAGCCGAAATTGATGGTACAAATCCTGATGACCTCACGAAGGGAGAAATTGAAGGGCGTAGACAAGCAATGCTAGCGATCCAAGCCCTAAGGGCCTACTACCCTGGCTGTGAAAATGCCAGGCTTAGGAATTTTGGAATGAGCCTTGGTATTCGCGATACAAGAAAATTAGATGCTATATATAACATGACTGAACACGATGTACGCCAGCAAGGAAAATTTGAAGACTCTATAGGTATTTATCCGGAGTTTATAGATGGTTATGGCCTGTTAATCCTCCCTACTACAGGCAGATACATGCAGTTACCCTATCGTTCAATGCTCCCGAAGAATGTAGATTCTTTACTTGTAACAGGTCGAGCAACAGGTGGAGATAAGATTGCACATGCAGCAACTAGAAATATGTCATGCTGCAGTGTTAACGGTCAGGGTGCAGGTGTCGCTGCAGCTGTCGCAGTTAAATCTAATGCACTAGTTAAAAACGTGAACTTAGAAAATGTTCAAAAAGAATTAACCCGCCAAGGGGTAAGGATTTTTTGACAAAAGTAAGCCTTGGTTAGCGTTATTGATTCTCTGATGTAAATATAAAAACCATAATAACTGTTGGGAATTCTATGACAGCAACTAATATTCTTTTTTAAAAAGATAATCTCCATGGCCCTTGTTAGCATTGCTTCAATCTAGGCGCCGTATCATTTCACACCGATGAGATCGGATTGCTGATTGAAACATACATAACAAGGATAAAATATTAACCGAATGATGTAAGTGACCTCTTCGATTTACGAACTAAGCTAAAAGGTATGCTGCGTCACCGATTATGCTGCTTAATCCCTTTAATTATTTTTTACTCTAGTTTTTTGTATTAATGAGTATCAAAAAGGCAATAGATTAGATCCAAACCTCAAGAAAATAATAGGTCTTGCGTCATAAGAATGCATAAGACGATGTTCAGGCTACTAAACACATCATTAGTGAAGTCGTTATTGAAGCGGAACTTTTAAAACAAATTCTATGCACTGATAGAAAGCTAGCTATGTTAAAAATACCAGGTTACGAGGATCCGACAGATCAACAGTTGCAAAATCTGCTTACGCTCTACAATGGAGGGGCAATTGATGAAGCTTTAGTAGCCGCTCAGCAACTGTTAGAGGATTTTCCTGATTCAGCCGTAGTTTACAATATTCAAGGGGCAATTAATGCCCGCTTAGAGCAATTTGATTTAGCAATACAAAGTTATTTGAAAGCTCTTAAGATCAAGCCTGATTATGCGCAGGCCTATAACAATATAGGTGTTAGCCTCAGAACGACTGGCCAATTAGAACCTGCTATAGAAAGCTATAAACAAGCCCTTATGATAAGGCCTGATTATTCCCAGGCTTTTAATAACCTAGGAATAGCTCTCCAAGATAAAGGAGATTTCAAGGGGGCAGAACACAATTTTCAAAATGCTATAGAGATAGACCCCAACTATGCTGAGGCCTATTATAATTTAGGCTTAGTTTTCCAAAATAAGGATGAACTAGAAATAGCTAAAGTCAATTACTTGAAAGCTGTAGAGATTGAACCTAATTATGCAGAGGCCCATTATAATTTAGGTATAATTTTCCAAACCATGGGTGAAATAAACAATGCTTTGATATGTTATAAAAATACCTTGGTTAACAAACCAGACTTTGGGGAAGCAAAACATCTAATTGACTCATTGTCCGGTAATACAACTAATGCGCCCCCGAAGGGTTATGTTGAAAAACTGTTTAATACGTATGCTAAAAACTTTGAACAATCGTTGGTTGATCAACTTAAATACCAAACCCCACAGATACTGGCAAAAATGATCCGGGACAAATTTAATGATCCTTTAGGCTCTGTTTTGGACTTAGGCTGTGGTACTGGACTTATGGGAAAAGAATTAAGCAAAAATTGTGATTATTTGGAAGGTATTGACTTATCAGATTGTATGCTTGAAGAAGCTAAGAAAAAGAATGTATACAATAAGTTAAGGCAGTATGATATTGTTGAATATCTAACTACAGAGCCACTGAATTTTAATTACTTAATAGCCGCTGATGTTTTTGTTTATGTAGGCGAACTTTCAGATATTTTCCGTTTAATTAAGTGTCGCAGTCATAGAACTGGGCGCCTGGTATTTTCTACCGAGCATACAGAAAAAGCTGGTTATTTTCTGGAAAAATCAGGAAGATATTCGCACTCAAAATCTTATATTGAGGGTCTTTGCAGTGCATTTAAATATCGAATTTGTCACTTTTCAATTTCTAATCTTCGAAAAGAAAACGACAAAATTATTTGCGGTGGCTTATACTTGCTAGAATTCTAGTAATAATCCTTTTTGCAAACCTAGTCTTTCTACAAAAGGACCTGCGCTACTAGCAAAAATCTCTTGCGCACTTATATCAGTTACAAGTAGCAACTTATAATATATCAATGGTAAAATGGATTATAGCATACTTTTTCTACCAGCAGCACTTTTCCCAGCCATTCCACTTATGATGATAAATTATGCTAATCGGTATAGTTCGTTAGCGACGCTGATTAGGAAAATCCATGATGAATTGATTGAAAATCAGAATTTAAAAGGGGCAAATTACACCAAGAGGTACCTTGAGCAAATTCATATTCTTCGGAAAAGATTATTCTTGAATCGTACATTCCAAACACTAGCAGCCATCAGCTTCTTTGTGAATTTAACGTCAATCTTCTTTGGACTCCAATTAATCACAGAAACCCCTAAAGTAGAAACTGTTAACCTTTTTATTTCTCTTTTCTTAGGCGCATTAGTTATATTTTCTATTTCAATACTACTGTTTATTATAGAACTTCAGTTATCTGCGACAGCCTTAAACAAACATCTTGAGGATATAGAAGAAATTTAACTGAATTGAATGAACCTCTAACAATCGATCTATCAGTCCCTTAACAAGCCCATAGAACCCACCTTTTTGTTCTCCGACTGAAAATTGCTCTTTGTTAACTGCTAATTGTGTTTAGCAGTAAATTGATAGTGAACGCTTAAAAACATATAAACTACTGATATTATGAAATAATTATTACTGATAAGCTAGTGAGCATGGTCGTTTTTTTTAGACCACTCTGTCTTGTTTATTAGATTAATAATGAGTGCGTTGGTATGGTAATTGCTAAATACATTAAAGTGAAAAGTAGCTAGGTTTTTTAATGCTCCATTATTCTAATGAACCCCAACCATTAAAAAAAGCTCCCCCGGGCAGAGTAAATGATGTCCTACAACTTTATCATAGTGGTGACTTTCAAAAAACATTGGATCAAGCTCTTGGCATTATCAAGGATTATCCTCAAACTTCTTCTATTCATAATATTCTGGGAGTTGTTTATTCTAGTTTAGGACAACCTAATCAATCATTGTTTCACTTCCGGGAAGTGCTTAAATTAGATCCTCAAAACGCAAATACTTGTAATAATATTGGGGCTGCATTGACGGAGCTTGGGAAATATGAAGAGGCCCACCAACTACTTGAAAATGCTCTAAAAATCAAGCCTAACTATGCTGAGGCACTCAATAATCTTGGAAACCTATTTAGTAGCCGTGGCCAATATGAAAGAGCTAATACACATTACTTGAAAGCAATTAAATTAAAACCAGATTATGCCGAAGCCTACAATAATCTCGCGATTGCCATGATAGAATTAAAACAGTATCATAACGCAATATCCACCTTGGAAAAAGCGCTTAAAATCCACCCCCACTCAGTTGAAATGCATAATAATTTAGGTGCAACTTTTAATAAAATAAAAAAACAGTCAAAAGCCCTTCAACATTTTGACAAAGCAATTCAAATCAAGCCGAATTATGCAGAGGCATACTATAATAAAGCCAACTGTCTTAACGATCAAAAAAATTTTCACGATGCTAGAAAATTTAGTGAAAAAGCTATAACGCTGGCGCCAAACTTTGCAAATGCCTACAATACACTTGGAGTATCTCTATTGGGCCTGGAAGAATATGAGAGCGCTACATATTTTTTAAAAAAAGCAATAAAACTAAACCCTAACTTTGCGGACGCCTTCGACAATCTAGGTAGCGCGTTTGCTGGCATTGGTAAGGAGGACAAAGCTTTAGATTCCCTCAGGAAAGCCATATTATTAAACCCTAATTCTTCTACAGCTTTCAATAATCTGGGAAATATACTAAGTAAGCAAGATCAATTAAGTGAGGCTTTTTCGGCCTATTCCAAGGCAGTGGATTTGGATCCTGAAAATGCTCAAGCATGCAGTAATTTAGCACTGTTGTTCCACGACCTTGGTAAGTGGGACTCTGCCCTTAAGCTTCATGAGCAAGCTATAGCTAGTGGCACAGATTACCCTGATGCACATTTCCACAAATCATTGACCTTACTCGCACTTGAGAGATTTAACCCAGGTTGGGAACTATACGAGTGGAGACCGAACCTTAGAAAAAAAATAACTTCCGTAAAAACATCTAAGCCGCAATGGACACCAGACAAATCTGGAACTGTTTTACTTTGGTCAGAACAAGGGGTTGGAGACAAAATCCTTTTCGGATCGATAATCAGTGATATTTATTCGGCTTGTTCTAAGCTTAAAGTACAAACAGAAGAGAGATTAATACCCCTTTTCAAACGCTCCTTCCCCAACGATATAAAATTTTATCCTAAGGATACTAAAATCCCGAAAGATCAGTACGAATGGCAAATCTCAACCGGTTCTGCACTCCAGTATTTTCGAAGTAAGGTGGATAGCTTTAAAATTAGGGAGAAGGGTTGGCTATTACCAGATAGAAAAAAAGCACAAAGAATAAGAAAGCAGCTAGTTGGTGATAATAAAGTCAAGCTCATAGGAATCAGTTGGAAAACATTTTCCGACCGCCCTGATAGTAAAAAAAGATGCATTCCCTTGGACCAATTGGCACAAACTCTCTATTCAAATGATATCAAGTTAGTTAATCTGCAATATGGAGATATATGTGATGACATCAAAAATCTACGCAAAGAGCATGGCATTAATTTACTACAGATGGAAGGACTAGATACCAAGAATGACTTAGACGGTTTAGCTGCATTGATTTGGGCATGTGATTTAGTAGTAACCATTGACAACACTACAGTACATCTGGCTGGCGCACTTGGCAAAGACTGTAAGCTTTTGCTCCCCTTTTCACACAATTGGAGATGGGGAAAGAATAGGGTCGTAAGCTATTGGCATTCTTCAGTTTCAAGTATTGTCCAAAGAAAAGCGGGAGATTGGAAAACAGTTCTACAAAAACTAACTGAAATTAAAGTCAATATTTCGAATGAATTAAAAAAAATAATATAACTTAAGATAAAACAATAAACTGTTGATTTTAAACCCAATAGTTTTTTAATTTTGGATCAAGCCACTAAATAATACTTTAAACCAATAAATACAACTAATTCCCATCCAGCAGATTTCAAACCACTGCTACAGACAGTATTGATTGTGATAACTTTGTTACAAGAAATATCACAATGGTCGTAGATTACATGCCAAATACAGCGATGTGAAAAAGGGGGCAAGTAAAGGGTAATACGCCTGTATAAGGCATAAATTCGCGACTTTTAATGACAAAAAAGGTCTGAATAAAAAATGTGAAACCACACGTGATTACTAAACTTTCCACTTTTTCCTCCCCCTACCCTCTAATACCCTCTTAGTGACTCTGGGAAGCCGCAGGAGAGTTGTATTAGTATTACAGAGGGGTATAGTAACCTTCCTAATAGAATGACAAATATTTTACTTCCAAAAGAGCATTATGATCTTTGCCATAGGCTAGCAGCCCAATCGTCCTAACGTTTTCTCCACTAAAATATTCGCTTATTTGTGGGTTCGACCTTTTAAAGGCTGTTAAAAAAGGAAGTTTGACTTCATTCCACTCTTTGGATGTAGGAAAATCTGCCTGATAATAAAAGCGATATTGCTGTGGTAAAAAAATAGTTTCACTAGTATTCACGTGGATGAAGTAATTTTCTCCATTACCTCTGACTTTAAGTAAAATACCCTCAGCGCCCTTTGGGGCCTCACTAACATTTCTTCTGATCTGAATAAATCCTCCATTATTAGCCGTACTTACGAAACCTTCTAATCTCACGTATGGTCCTTCAGAATCTAATCTAACACTAGCCCTACCATCTGAAACTCCACCCATTACCTGATCGGTGTAAAATTGCCATCTCCTTTCTGGATTATCAGAAAAATCATCTATTAGGTCAGCACCCCAACCGAAACCAAAGCTTCCAAAGGCAAGGCTTATAGTCAGCCAAAGCGTTATGATAAATCTTCTCATATCATTAAGATTGCATAAAAATAATTTTTGGAAAAGATACGATCGGCGTGTCTCCTCAAACTAAAAGGAGAATTATTCTGATAAAAACACGCCGAAGCAAGGCAAAAATGTTTCCCCCATGTTTACCCAGTTAATATTGACAGCTAGCAAAAATAGCTTAATTCATTGATCTAATTGGCTCCGGCGGTAGGGATCGTAGCCATTTATTAAGTACTTACCATGCCTTATTTCTTAGGCTTCTACTGAATCTATATTACCACGTAATACGAAATGCAAGGCCCCGGATGGTCTACCTTTTGGTCTACCATTAAGTATGCCCCCCTGTTCCTGCATGCTTCGAGCCACCCCATAGGGGTATTTATATCAAGAGCTTGCCAGTGAACGCTAATATAATTTGTTACCACTTTTATTTTCTGGTATTTATTTTTCTTTTCGCTTTCTTCTACCGTATTCTCTTTGATATGCATTATATATATCCTTCTTATAATACAATTCATCTGAACTTTCAGTAATGCTTATTTCTCTTTGGGTGCTTGCTTCAACTTCTCTATATTCTCTAAAAAATATTTCATCACTTTTTGGTTCAAGCTCTTTTATTCTCCATTTTTCAAAGAACTCTTTTCTTTCTTTCTTAATCTTATCTTTTGTAATTTTATGTCGTGCTGCTTGCCTTTCAAAAATACTTTTATTTGGATCTATTCCTAAATTTATTTCTTCATTAATTTCTTTCCTTATTTCTTTTCGGAGTATAGAGAGAGGTTTTGATGGAAATAAATTTTTAAAAATATTAGCCAATATCACCCATCCAATTAATGCCATAACACCTGAAATTGGATGAAGGATAAAAACTGTTAAGCCAATATCAAAAATAATAATAATAGAAAGCAAAACTACAATAAGAGAAAGAACATAGGCAGGAACTTCTGCGTATTCTTTTTTATCTTTAACTAGTTTGATTCTATGATCAATAATCTTGTTGATAACTTTATCATTATAATTTTTCATGCTCATTCTATTGGAATACGGAGGTAAAAAAATGAATTTGGGTATCTTTTTGATGAATATATAATGCAGATTAAGTACTAACTGAAAATTAAAGGAAAAAGTATATTATGATGGTTTTTTTAAAGTGAAAAAGTAATATTACCTATTCAGGATTATATTATTTCTTGCCAACAAACTTATTTTCTTTAAATTCGCCTTGTAATATTTCACCAGTTCTGAAGACTAGTTTTCCTTGTCCATGATACTGCCCACTATCAAATTCACCCTCATATTCTTCTAAAAGTCCCTCATCTTCGTTTTCTTCTGCTAATTTAGTATCAACATATTTAATTTTCCCTTTTCCATGTGGTAAAAGATAATGGTAGGGATAATCTTGATCATTAAAATCTTCTCTCAAACTATTATTCACATAGACTAAAGACCTATCTGCGTATTCAGGTGAGATAACTTCACCTGCGTATGAAACTTTAACCGTGCTTGGATCATAGTCCAAACCTCCCTTGTTATCAGTTTCATCGGTATTGTCCTTTTTTTTGAACAAATTAAACATATTTTTTTCCTTTAACTATTTTTACCACCAAGAACCATCTGAAATGCCACGTTTTGCTTTTTGTAAAGGCGTAGGTATTTTAACTACTTTTGGTTTTATATCTTTTTCTTCAATAATATCGTCCAAAAATGAAGAATAAGTATCGGATGGAAAATCGTATCTCTTTTCTTTACTCAATTTTTTTATTGATTTTACTTTACCTAGTTTTTTTGCTCCTTTTATTGCTTTATGATCATCATCATAATAATCATACCATACTCCACCTGCTCTGTTATATTCCTCTGAATTCATAGGAGAAATTGGAGGTTCTTCTCCTGTGATTTTCATCCATTGTGTTGCATTGGCCAAAGTTACAAAACACCTTTGAGATTTATTTGTATCCCAATACTCTACTCCGTATGGATCATCATAGATTTCCTGCTGAATACGTCCCCCAGCAGCTAATCCCATTTCTAAATTCTCCCCCATTGATGATGGGGCCATGCTATATAATACATTTTCTTTATATCTCTTTTCTGCCCTAGCAGCTGCTTCCTTTGCTTCTTCTATTCTTTCAGATATTAACTTTTCATAGTATTTCTTCTTAAGGGGAAAGGCCTGAATTTGTATCCCACCTACTTCCTCATTTCCGGTTAATTGTTTTTCAACCGTTAATCCTTTTCCTAATTGTGCTGCCACAAACTGACGAACACTTCCTTTACTATCGTTATACCCGTCTAACCATGGTTGCTCAGGGAGTACGACATAATTCTGTTTTTTTTCAGATAAACCTTCGGACCATGTATTACCTGAAATTGCACAAATCTTTCCAGTTGCCACCTTCAGAGCAATAGGAGAGGAACGATCAATATCAAAATCCTCTACTAAGGAATAATTACACTTATGATTAAAATTTAACCATAAGGCATCTGCCTGAAACATTGGTATTAAAATTCCACCACGTTTTTTCAGTTTGTTCTTGGATCCTAAATCGTAATCTTCAATATGTCGTATTGGGAAATTTCCAAGAGAAGGAGGTAAATAATGTCTTTTATCATCATCAGGAACTCGTATAGTTCTTTCAAAACCTATACTGATATTTGTAATTGCTGATATATCTTTTCCTTTTTTAAAAGAAAAAAGAAAATTTAAATTATTTCTATCTATGGCTATCAATTTACTCTCCTTTACCAGTCACCATCAGTTACACCTCTTACAACTCTTAAGACTGCATGGTCTGGTTCTGTTTTAAGTTTACGGATAAGATCGGCGAAAAGAACTGGTCTTTTCTGGATGATTTTTAAAAGATCAGAAGATACTTTACCTGCCATTGCCAGAAGTATATCTGGATCTTCATTTAATACCTTTGCTAAAGCAATTATTTTTACTTCAGAAGGTGGTGATACAATATCTCTTTCAACCTTACTTAAAAAAGCTGGTTCTACAGATATTTTTTCAGCCACTCTTCTTAAGCTAAAACCCTTTTCTTTTTCGTGAAGAGTTTCTCTAGACTTTCTTATATACGATCCAAAACTTGTCATATGTACTATGTAGTACACAATACACACTTAATCAAGGCCCTGATTAAAAAAATCTAAAAATATTTCAGTTTCATAATTACTCCACTAGCTTAAAGTATGCATTAGCCTAACACACCCTCTTCTCTTAGAAAACTGTCAGCACA
>CACKFK010000016.1 GCA_902599445.1 uncultured Alphaproteobacteria bacterium | reverse complement strand
GATTATATTTCGAAACCTTTTGAACCAAGGGAACTACTGTTAAGGATAGAAAAGATTCTTAAAAGGATACAACACCAGTTAATTGGTGCTCAAATTCCTAAGATTATAAAAATAGGGGATCTTAGATATGACAACTATAGAAATGAATTGTGGAAGGATGATAATATTCTGACCCTAACGCTAGCAGAAAGGTTATTGATGAAAGAGTTAGTGAAATCTGTTAACATGCCTGTGCATAGAACGGTCCTAGCTAAAATACTTTTCCAAGAAACGGCTAATAAGGGGTCATTAGAACTAAAAGAAGATCAATCCTTAATTAATCTCAAAAGGGAAAGAGGCGTAGACGTCAATATAAATAGGTTGAGAAAAAAAATTGAAGAAGAGCCAAAGTCCCCAAGGTATATCAGAACAGTTCGAGGTATTGGATATGTACTTGTACCAGACTAAAGACAATATGGAAGGCATTTAAAAACTTAGTGAAATTCATTTTTTGTGCTAACAGCCCCAAACCTCACCTTTATCAACCCACCCTTTGTAACCTTGGAATCTCGCTTGACATGATTCATTAGTCAATTTTATAAGTTCTCCTACCACTCCTGAATTTAGTACAGCAATAGGTTTTGCTTTATCGCCCTTTTTTTTTCTTAATAAGATATTTTCATTAGTCGTTATTATGGTTCGTTTCCCAGATAAAAGACGGAAATAAACCCAACCTGTATCGCCCTGAAAATCTTCCACTTGTCGCCAGTGATTATGTTCACCAATGATTTTTAAAGGTAATCCAGACTTTTCTAAGATCCAATCAATCCTATAAGATTTTCCTGGACCTCTCCTAACAAAAGTTCTTTTATTCTTTAGTGAGACAAATCTTGGTATGTCCAAACCGGTGACCCGACCCTTGTTAAAGATATTTTCCCCAAATACTATGCTGCCATCTAAATGAGTTAAAAGTAATACAGATAGGAATATTATTTTTGGCATGCTTCACTGTACTTAACGTAAATTTTAATGACTATATTGAATTTCAGTAATATACTCCACTAAAAGCTCCCATGAAAGTAAATTGGGGTTAAAATAACATTTGGATAGCAAAACAATGACTGCCAAACGAATTAAAGTCGCCATTACAAGACAGTTACCAGAACCTGTTGAAACTAGATTAAAAGAGCTATTTGATGTGAAACTGTATAATTCACCTCAGCCAATGTCGCAAAACCAAATTTTGGATACCGTAAGATATTGCGACGTTCTTGTACCAACTATAGGTGATAGAATTGATAAACACGTATTAGAGAACACCGGGAAAAACCTCCGTTTAATTGCAAACTATGGCGCCGGTTTTGATAATATAGATATTAACTATGCCAAAAGAAAGGGTATCACGGTCACCAATACCCCGAATGTTTTAACTGAAGATACCGCCGACATGGCAATGACTCTGATATTAAGTGTGCCAAGACGTATCAAGGAAGGGGTCATGCAACTGCAAGATGATGGTTGGGATGGATGGGCCCCCAATGCCTTATTAGGACACCGTATTAATGGTAAGAGATTAGGTATTTTAGGAATGGGAAGGATAGGCCAAGCAATTGCAAGGAGGGCTAATGCTTTTGGTATTCAAGTCCATTATCATAATAGAAATAGACTACCTAACAAGATAGAAGAGAATCTTGAGGCTACGTTTTGGGAAAGCCTCGACCAGATGCTGGCCAGAATAGACTTCCTATCAATAAATGCACCACATACGCCATCAACGTTTCACCTAATTAACTCTAGACGGCTAAAACTAATGAAAAAAACCTCCTATATTATTAATACAGCTAGGGGAGAGTTGATAGATGAAGATGCTCTTACAAGAATGCTACGATCAGGTAAATTAGCAGGGGCTGCCCTAGATGTCTTTGAAAAAGGAAACAAGATTAATCCAAGGTTGAAAGAGTTGGACAATGTATTTCTTTTACCCCACATGAGTTCAGCCACTATAGAAGGGCGAATCGAAATGGGTGAAAAGGTTATAATAAATATCAAAACATTTGTAGACGGACATACACCGCCTGATATTGTCTTAACGAATTAATTCAACCAATTTTTTATGAACAGACTGGACAGTCTTCACGTTTTTCTACTTGGAATCTTCGGAATTCCCCATGTAAACAATCGTAAGTTAAGATCTGATCAACGAAAGGTTTTCCTGCAGAAGTAATAAATTTGATTGCCTCCCCTGCCATTAAGGAACCTATCACACCCACAGTAGGACCAATTATGCCCAGATCAACACAATTCTCCTCCACATGTTGATTGGGAGCATTCGGGTAAATACAATTAAAGCATGCTGAAGGTAAGGTAGGGTCAAATAAGCATACCTGCCCTTCCCACTGACTTAACCCACCATAAATTAGAGGTATTTTGTGTTCATATGCTACCTTACATATAAGTGACTTAGACTTAAAATTATCAGTTCCATCTATAATTAAATCTGATCGATTTATTATCCTTGAACTGTTCTCTAAAGAAAATAAATCATCCCATACTGAAATTTCTACAAGAGGATTTAGTTGCAAAAGATTCTTCTTAGCTGCAAAAACTTTTTTTTCTCCAAGATCTGAATTCCTAAACAAAATCTGTCTTTGGAGATTAGATAGGCTAACGATATCACTATCAACTATTTGTATTTTACCTACCCCTGCAGCAACAAGGTAATAAAGTGCCACTGATCCTAGACCTCCTGCTCCAATCATAGTAATTTGAGTATTTGCTAGTCTTGATTGACCAGATCCTCCTATTTCTTTTAATAGAATATGTCTAGCATATCTCTCTAATTGACTACTGTCCAAAATACCTCACAAGCCCAATCTCTAAAAAAGAGTAATTAATCTAAACCCTCAAAAAGAATTGTTGACAAATATCTTTCTGCAAAGCTAGGTAAAATCACGACTACCCTGGCCTCTTTATTACTTTCCTTGCGGGCAACTTTAGTTGCCGCAACAAGAGCCGCGCCGGAGGAAATACCAACAGGGATACCCTCCATCCTAGCAACTTTTCTCGCCATACTTACTGCTTCCTGATTTCCAACTTTGATGATTTCAGAAATAATTTCTACATCCAGATTTTTCGGTATAAAACCTGCCCCAATCCCTTGAATTTTGTGAGGGCCAGGTTCACCACCGGATATAACTGGACTGTCTTCAGGTTCAACTGCCACTAAGGTTATATTTGGATTTCTCTCCCTGAGAGCTCTCCCGACCCCAGTTATAGTACCTCCAGTCCCCACACCAGCAACAAACACATCTACCTTACCGCCCGAGTCATCCCAGATTTCCTTCGCAGTAGTTCTCATATGTATCTCAGGGTTAGCAAGATTCTCAAATTGCTGAGGCATTACGGCATCAGGTATCTTAGATAAGAGTTCCTCTGCCCTAGACACTGCACCTTTCATTCCTTTCGAAGCATCTGTTAACTCTAACTTGGCGCCTAAAAGTTTAAGCATTTTCCTACGCTCCATAGACATGCTTTCTGGCATAGTTAGAATTAGCTCATAACCCCTAGACGCAGCAACAAAAGCGAGTGCTATTCCTGTATTGCCGGAAGTAGGTTCGATTATGGTACCACCCGGTTTGAGAACACCAGATTTCTCCAAACTATTAATCATGCTGACACCAATTCTATCTTTTACTGACGCCAGGGGATTAAAGAATTCCAACTTCGCAATTATATCAGCTTTGGCAGCCATATTTTTGGCAAGCTTTGATAATCTTACCATAGGTGTTCTACCAACAGTTTCCGTAATATTTGAATAAATACATTCTCTCTCTGATTCTGCCACCTCATTACCTCCTTCTTTAAGACTTTGCACTTTTAGAAGTTAGAAGACTTCGTAAAGTTAATTCCCAATAGGAAATATATCAAGCTCGACCAGTCGAACCAAAGCCCTTACTTCCTCTATCAGAAGAACTCAAACTATTGACCTCCAAGACCTTTGGCCTTAGAACCGGTGAAATAACTAGTTGAGCTATTCTGTTTCCGTGCTTTACTAAAAAATCTTTATCACCAAAATTTACCAAAATTACCTTTAAATGTCCTCGATAGTCTGCATCTATTGTGCCCGGAGAATTAAGTACCGAAACTCCATCATTTGCGGCAAGTCCTGAGCGAGATCTAATTTGGCCTTCACAATTCTGGGGTATTTCAATAGAAATTCCGGTTGTGATCAATACTCTTCCCAAAACTGGTATAAGGACACCGCTACTTCGGCACTCCATAGGCAGGTTAGCATGCAAATCCATACCAGCCGCAAATTTGCTCTGATAGACTGGTATACTAAGATTTTCATAACCTGCTAATCTCTTTACCAACAGTACGCAATCAACCACTTTTCTATTTCCTTATACAAAAGCTACTGTCTATAGAGGACATATAACAAAAAACTAATAAAGGATAAGAAGCCTTTTCTTCACCAAATAGCCTAGAAATCAGTTATGTATCCGCCCACCATATCCATATCAGATCCGAAACCTTGTATAGCCCCACCTACTGTACCACATCCTCCTAGAAATATGCACATTATTGCTATTATGAAGTATTTCATTTTGTCTCACTTTCATTTTCTTAGCTTGATTAGTTTACTAGGTTACACTATTTACACTGGTTTTAACCTTTTATCACGTTAAGTTTTGAACTTTTTTGACCAGTATCATTGTTAACATTAAGCACCTTTATTTCTTCAAAATTAAGCGAATCTAACCTGTCGGCACGTCCAGTCACTTTATTCGCGGAAACCTTTACTTCATCAAGGTCTCTACTAGCTAAAGAAAAATGCTTGTCCAAATTTTCAATCCTCTCACCTAACCTATTAACATCCTTAAAGAGCAGGACTAAATGCTCCCTTACTTTACTGGAATGCTCTTTAAATTTGGCGTCCTTTAGAATTGCCCTAATTGTATTCAACGTAGCCATACATGTTGTGGGGGAAACAACCCAAACTCTTCTAGAAAAACCTTCCCGAACTAAATCTGAAAAATTGGCATGTAACTCAGCATAGATTGATTCTGAAGGTAAAAACATTATTGCACCATCAGCGGTCTCTCCTTCGACGATATATTTGTCGGATATAGAATTGATATGACTTTTGATTGACTTTCTAAATTCCTGAGTCGCTTTTCTTTTTTGATTTTCATCTTTGGCTTTTCTCATCGCATCATAAGCCTCCAAGGGAAACTTACTGTCAATAGCTATAGCACCAGGGGGGTCGGGCAGATAGATCATACAATCAACTCTTTTACCGTTGCTTAACAAAACTTGGAATGAAAAAGAATCTGGTGGCAAAGCCTTAGACACAATGTCATTAAGTTGAATTTCCCCAAATGCTCCCCGAGTTTGCTTGTTTGATAGAATGTCCTGCAGACTCAAGACATTTCCAGACAGTTTCTCTAAATTATCTTGAGCTTTATCAATTGCAACTAATCTCTCTTGAAGAGCCCCCAAGGATTGAGCAGTCTTTATAGCTGAACCATTCAAACTATCAAAAATCTGCTTCTGTACTTCGGACAACCTTGCCTCCATATGACCAATCAAATGAGCATTGCTTGTATTTTGGTTGTTTGACACAATTTCTACCGTGCCAGACAATTTCTGTTGCCCCTCTTTTAACTGCTCTAAATAAACTAAAAGTTCCTTACTGTTCTCTGACTTCAATCTTTGCCGAAAGATAACACTTGCCATAATTGTTAGTAAAAAACCAATACATAGCACTATAAAAAGCCCGAAACTCAAAACTCCTTCCACCTATATTAGTTCCTCTCAAATAATTTTTCAATTTCTGTTAATTTTAGCTCAATAAAAGTTGGTCTCCCATGGTTGCACTGGTTGGAATATGGTGTTCCCTCCATTTTTCTTAAAAGAGCCGACATCTCATTTGCATTAAGTTTTCTTCCAGATCTAACTGAACCATGGCAGGCTATTCTAGAAATAATCCCTTCTATTTTTTCTTCCAACACCGAAATATCTTTTTGCTCTAATAGCTCATCTGCCAAATCATTTACTAGTATTCTCCCATTAACTTGCCCTAAAATTGCTGGTAGAGATCTCAAGCATATGGACTTGCTACCAAACTGCTCTACCACAACACCTAGGTTTTCTAAATCCTTTTTGAACTCAATAAGAATCGAAGCACGTTCATCTCCTAATTCTACTATTTCAGGGATTAATAGCACTTGGGAGGCTACTGTGGCCTTTCGCCAAAAAGCCTTTAATTCTTCGTAAACTATCCGTTCATGCGCTGCATGTTGATCAATTATTACTAACCCATTTGAAGTTTGGGATATTATGTAGTTTTGGTGAACGTGAGCAACAGGAGAGCCTAATGGTAACTCATTATCCTTTTCGTGACAGTATTCTTTAATTCCCGATACTTCCACAGATCCATTTGAGTCATTTTGAAAATTCCTGGAGGAAATGTCCGACAAAAGCCCATTCCCATAATGCGGTGCGCTTACTGGCGTTGGGTTAGCATTCTCCTGTCTATAACCCCTATGTAAATTACCCCCCAATTCTCTATTATCAATCTTTGACCTAAAGGCTTCCATCATTTTTTCCGAAACAGCTGTGGAAGTCCTGGTATTTGCACTGGCTATTGCCTCCCTTATAGTTGATACAATGGCACTTCTCACAAATGAATGATCCTGAAATCTCACCTCCGTTTTCGCTGGATGCACATTTGAATCCACCAAATCGGGTGGACAATCAATGTAAATCACAGCGACAGGATAACGACCTCTCATAATAAAATCAGAATAGCTGGCCCTGATAGCCCCCAATAACTGCTTATCCCATATTGGTCGACCATTGACAAAAAAATATTGATGACTTGAGTTACTTCTTGAATAAGTTGGCAACGAAACATGTCCCGAAATATTCACTTCTGGGCTAGAGAAGCTAATAGTCAACAAATTTTCAAAGATTTCTTCTCCAAACACTTGCCTAACTCTTTGGGAATTCGCTTTTCCCGTAATGTCATTTGCCAATACTAAATTCATATAATTTCTTGAATAAGATTTGTAATCAACGATCAACTTTGACTTCGCTGGGTTGGAGAGATCTGTCAAAGAAAAGTCAATTTCAGGATTTACTAAAGCCATTCTCTTAAAAATATCGAGAATAGATTGAGTTTCTATTCTGTCAGACTTCAGAAACTTTAGTCTTGCTGGTGTTGCAAAGAAAAGATCTCTAACTTCCACAATAGTACCGATATTTGTTGCTGAGGGTTTAACTTTTTCTATTGTACCATTGTCGACAAAAATTTCCCAAGAATCATCACTATCTCTTAAACTAGATTGAACCCTAAGACGAGCGGTTGCCCCAATAGAAGGCAGAGCCTCTCCTCTAAATCCATAAGTGTTTACCTTACTAAGATTATTGTCAACTAGCTTGGAAGTGGCATGCCGGCAGACTGACAATGGCAGCTCCAATTTTGTCATGCCCCAACCATTATCCTTAACTTGGATAAATGATTTACCCCCGTCAGAAATACAAACTTCAATTCTTGTTGCTGAAGCATCTATTGAGTTTTCAATCAATTCCTTAACGATGGCTGAAGGTCTTTCAATCACTTCCCCTGCAGCTATTCGATTTGCCACTTTCTGATCGAGCTGTACTATAGGCCTTTTTTCAGGATTTTTTTTCATTATCTTGTCTGTCTTTTTTAACATGATACTAAATATAGCATACAAAAGACCGATTCGGCCACTCTGGGTGACCAAATTAGCCAATTCATTTTTTTACCTCTTAAGGTTATAAATTATCTTAATTTTTAGATTGGTTAGGGTAGAGTATTATACCTGCCGCACCAACAAAAATTGAAATGTCAGCTACGTTAAATGAATAGGGATTCTGAATCCCACAACAGGTAACATTCAAGAAATCTGCTACAGCCCCATAAATTAATCGGTCTAGTAAATTACCAAAAGCCCCACCTATGATTGCAGCTGAGAATAAATGTATGAGATAATTTTTCTGCCTTAATGCCCATAAAAAAAGAATTACACAGATCATCATGGCTACAATGACTAATATCATCCTCACACTAAATCTACCCGAGGAAAATAAACCAAAATTTATTCCCTCATTCCAAGCCATCTTCAAATTAAAAAAGCCTGGAATAACTTCCATAGAAAGCAAATTCGATAAATCTAAAATATGCACAACATAAAACTTCGATGCTTGATCCAATAATAATATTAAAATGGAATATGCTAGAATTAAAAATAACTTTTGTAACTTAGTTTTAGTCTGGGGATACATTCGAAACCTTTCAGTTAATTATGTGCTCTTATCTGCAAAAACTCCTTGATTAGGAATCAACCTCATTATAGAGGAATAGGTGGACAGGTGGCCGAGTGGTTGAAGGCGCTCCCCTGCTAAGGGAGTAGAGGGGCAACCCTCTCGTGGGTTCGAATCCCATCCTGTCCGCCATATTTTTTTGTTCTTAGTCACTCACTGAATTCAAAACTTAGCTTTTTCCTATTTACTATTTATTTTTTCACTCATCCAATTTAAACATTCTTCAAAAACCTGCTCAAATTCTATACCCTCCATGATATAATGAGAAAAATGTGGGAACTCTATGAGATCCGCCTTGGATTTCAATTTCCTCTTCAGCTTTCTAGCTATTTGAATGGGAGTTATTCGATCTCGTCCGGCTCCAATTATAAGGGTTGGGCATTCAATTGTCTGTTCATTGACCTTTGTCGCATTGTTAGCATCCAAGAAGGGAAATCCTATTTCACAAAGAGCACGACCAGACTCAGCTGAATGACTCTTATCAAATACTTTCTTTGCATGGTCTCGTTCTAAATCATGAAGTACACCATAGTAAGCTGAAGAGAAATTCGGCGGGACGGGCTTAGTCCAAAACTTCCATCTAAATATATTACGAAAAAATATCCTTAACACGGTAGGAGTTATAGCATTGATACCACTAGGGGCGGCTGGTGTTATAAATATGCCCAACTTGCCAAATCCCCTAGCGCATATAACTAACGCTATAAGTCCCCCCATCGAATGGCCGATGATGATTGGGTCTTGATCTAGAGATACAATTATTCTTTCAATGTCTTCAACATAGTCGAGAATACTGGTTTGACCTAAATCAGGACTCGTTGACTGGCCCAACTCATGAAACCTTAAAGTTGGCACAATTACTTTATTGCCTAAGGTTTCGAAAGCTCTTTGGAAATTCTCCCATTCCTTACCGATACTTCCTGCTCCATGGATCAATAAAATAGTTTGTCCCTTGATCATATCAATCTCAATTATTCAAGATTTAAAAGACGAATCATTTCTCACCCATTATATGACAAAAAACGATACGAAGATGGTTTTCAATGCGATGTTCAAATAGATATATCCCCTGCCAAAAACCCAGCTTCATTGAACCATCAACAATGCTAATCGTAAGATTAGTACTTGTTAGAGATGTCTTTATGTGAGCCGGCATGTCATCTTTTCCTTCTAATGAATGGTTATATAATGTTCCATTCATTGGAACTAATTTGTCGTAAAAATTTAATAAATCCACCAGAACATCTCTTGAAGCATTTTCCTGAATAATCAGAGACGCACTGGTGTGAAGTATAGAAATATTCAAAAAACCCAACTCAATTTCTGATGAGCCAACAAATTTTTTGATGTCTTCTGTAATATTAATCAGCCTCTGGCCTATGGTGTTAACCCTTATTTCAAAAGTTTTTTGCAACTATCTTTTCCTACAAGACTATAAGAGTTGTTATTGTAAATGAATTAACAGTGCTAAATTTTCAATAATCTGTCCTAGCTTACAACACCTTATCATTGAGGCCAAAGAAAAGTTCGCAATCTAACCATTATTTGATAAAAATTATAAAATACGGCCCGAAGGAAAAAATAGTTGATTTTATATTAATAATGCACAGTATTATTTAGACAAAAATAGTATTACCTGTTAAATAGTGACGTCGGAAAATTTGTAGAAAACCATATGCTGTCTATGCTAGAGGTTGTAAAAGCTTTAACTTCAGGGATGATCATTTTGATTGCTTCTGAAGTTAGTAATAGGTCAACAATTCTAGCAGCTCTTATAATTGCCTTACCGTTAGTATCTATAATTTCTCTAACCTGGATATGGATAGAAACTAAAGATGTCTCAAAAATAGCCTTATTAAGTACTCAAATTTTTTGGTTTGTAATACCAAGTCTTCCAATGTTTTTAATTATCCCGGCACTTCTCCAAAAGGGGGCTCATTTCTTTATCGCACTTCTTGTAGGGTGTTTTGTAACAGTCATCCTTTTTTATATTACTTCCTATTTAATACGTTCATAGAGAAATGACTAATTACAATATTTTCAGCGGTAAATATTATTGATTCATAATTTGGGGAAGTACTCTAGAAAGTCCATGAATCAAAAAATTTTGATCCCTTTGATAACGCTAATTTGGCCAAGGATTAGCCAGGACTTTTTCTACCTAATACAAAATAACCTGCAATCAAAAATAGTACTACCGTTATCATGCCTGCTCTTTCTCCCAAAGTTCCATTACCTTCCCCAAATAAAGTAAAAGATAGACTTTCAATTAGGGGGCTTTGGGTTGCCCACAATACTATTGTGGCATATACCATTGGACCTAAAAAAGAAGTAATCTTTCCAGCTAACATATAAAATCCAAAGATTTGAGCCCTATGCTCCTCTGGTGCTAAGTGTGAAACTAACGATCGACTTGCTGACTGGACGGGACCTATAAACAAACCAGCTATCAAACTAAATATCCAAAAAGACAATGCATTAGGAGATAGTAAAACAAGAGCTCCTATAATAATCAAAAAAATAAGAGCGATTTTTATAGTCTTAAAAGAACCAAGCTTATCATCGAACCAGCCTCCTATTAAAGCTCCTACCCCACAGGTGAAATTAACGGCTATCGCAAATAAAAGAACGTCTTGACCACTAAACCCAAAAACTTTCGCTGCAAAAATCCCTATGAATGCAAAAACGACAGTAAGTCCATCCACATATAACATTCGGGCAATTAAAAACCTTCGTAAACCGGGTATTTTACCAATCTCATTCCATCCAGTCTTGATAATTTCCCATGGCTTTGAGAGGTTGGAGGGAGAAGCACCCTCCTTAACAAAAATGAATAATGGTAAGCTAAATATCAGCAACCATAGCCCTGCCAAAATCATTGTAGCTCTTACATGCTCCGAATTTTCTTTGTCTAATCCAAAAGGGGCTTCCTCTGGCATAATAAAAACTACTAATGCTAGTACTAATGCAATGATGGCCCCAAAATAGCCTACAGCCCAACCAATTCCAGATACGCGACCCATGTTTTTCTTCGATGCCACAGATGGTAATAAGGCATTATAAAAAACAAACATGAGTTCATTTGCTAGGATAGAAAAAAAAGAAAAGATTAACGCAAACCAAATAAAAGCCTCACTTGGTTCCACTTTCCACAAAATGACATTGGCCATAACACCAATCAAAACAACTATAGCTAAGAACATCTTTCTTTGTGCTCTGGAATCAGCCAAGCCACCCAGAATCGGTCCTAGAATGGCTACAACCAAAGCCGCAGCACCAGTAGTGTACCCCCAATATGAAGTGCCATGTTCCGGTGCGACTGCACTAGCGAAATAGACTGCAAAAATGAAAGTTGCATGCATGGCCCCAACAGCTGAATTTCCTACATCAAATAAAGCATAGGAGGTTTTTGCTAGCCAGCCACCTTCTTGTTCATGAGCACTGTCATTCTCTTTCATTTTTTTTCCATATTTGTTGTATAAGAATTCTTCTCAAGTAAAACATATACTTTACCTAGAGAGAAAATCAAAATTAAATTTAAATGATAATCATATGCTAATCCTTAAATAATTAGCGCTTCAATGATTATTCCCCAAAAAGGTTCATATTAGAAATACCCCTTACCTCTTCAAGAACCATAGCTGACGTACTTTGCATTTTTACTTCTATAACATTGGGTGTTAATTCAAACACTCCACCTTTGTAGACATCATATCCGGTTGCTACAACTCCACCAATTAAAGCACTTCCAACTGCACCAACTGCACCAAATCCACTTGGTCCTGAATTAACTTTCACACGCTCGGTTGTAAAACCTGGTTTAGAAATTACAGCCTCAAATGACTTGTTCCGTGGTAATGTTATTTTGCATGGTGTTAAGGAACAACTGAAACCATGAGAAGTCTTAACATAAGCTCCTGCTGGTATACTAGTAAAGTTCACAACCTGCTGTGTGCCTTGCTGAGAAGTAGCACAACCTTGGACCAAAAATAAACTTAATAAAGAAATAACAATTCTATATCCAGCAAACATCATCTTCTCTTTTGTAAGAATAAAACTATGGTTCCTGCAAGTCTCATTCCAATTAAATGTGAGGTCCTTAAAGTTTCTCAAATATTTTTTCAAAATAGCACGATTTTTGCATTATTACGAAAATAAGTTATCGGTCGTCAACTCAGGGGGATATTTTGAGGTTGGACTTAGTGAAGGTAAATGTGAATAAAATGACTAAAGAGATAGAAACTTTCTTATGCGATCCTTTAAGAACAACCACAGTGGTTGGATGTCATTCTTTTATTAAAAACGATTTAAATAAAAATTTAAGAAAAATATCCTTGGCTGTTGTACCGCTTCTACTTTCCGCATGTAATAGTGAGAGGCAGAAACTTCTTGGCAATCTTGGTGATGGAGTAATTAACGTCTTAGAAAGCATAACCAATGAAAGTCAACCAGTCTCCACAGCATACACAATTAATAGTACCGTACCGCTAGAAATACATGGCGATGGTACAAGTAGTGAAGAAATAGAGGTCACGGGTGCAGTTGTGGCTAGCCCTATCATAAGTGGTCATCCCCTAATTGATTTTACTTTTTCAGCCGCTGGCACAGTGGACTTTGCAAATGTAACAGATGTTAAGAATATTTCCATCGGCACTTCCACTGCAGGCGCTAGCTTTACGAATTTATCTACCGAGATTGAGAAAGTTATTGTTACCGAAACTCAATCAGGAGATTGGGCTATATCTTTTAAGCCAAATAGCTTTGCCACTCTCTATTTTGATTGGACTAATAATACAGGAGCTTCTGTTGATCTAACCTCATTGACTTTGAATGAGGTGGGTCAATTAGCATTTAAAAACTCCGGACAGGAACCAATCACCATACCCTTACTCAATTTGGATCCAGATGACACGCAAAGAATTGAAATTGGGAATGACAATGATGGTGACATAATTTTTTCTTCTGCAGCGAACTTGAATGGCACAACTGCTTTAAAAACTATGAAATTAACTACGTGGAATGATGGGGATATCACTCTGGGTACTCCTGGGGTTTCAGGTTTTCCTGATTTGAAGGAGTTAACCTCTATAGCCATAGAAGCATCTAGTACAGGAGCTATAACTATTGGAGATCTAGGAACTACTACTGCAATTGACAACATTTCCAGCATTGCTATGACTACCCAGGGAGCACCAATAAATATTGGTTCAATAAATGCAAAGAAAATAAATAATATCATAGTTTCGGGTGAAGAATTCTCATCTATTAATATTGGGGATATAACCATAGAGGAAACCATCTTAGATTTCACACTCGGTGGGGCAAGTGAGATCACCCTAGGTGCGTTCTCAGGAGATGGAGAAGTCAGTTTAAATGCTAGCGGTATGTCAAAAAAAGGCATAGCGTTAGATTTTTCTGCTTTAAAAGGGAGTGTAGATGTAACCACCACCAGCTATGATGATATAATTTCATTGGGTGTAGGTGCAGGAAAAGTAATTTGTGGAGCAGGAGATGACACCATAACAGTAATAGCAAATGCTATAGGAAATGCAGACATACGTTGTGGTGATGGCGTTGATATGGTAACCTTATCAAGTCTATCTGGAACCGATCTTGTTGAACCAGGTGGGACTAGTGTCTCTACAATTATTGGTTCTGCCACAGATCATACCACCATAGTCTGTGATAAAATCATAAATTTTGACCCAAATTCTGATACGATTGGATTCGGTTCAACAACTGCAAATGACACCAATTTTCTTTCAGAAACTGATGCCACTTCATTTTCAAATGCACTATCAAAGGCTAATACTGCAATGAGTTCAGGAAAAACTTATTACCTTTCCTATAATGTTGCGTCTGCTACTGATGGTTATGGGTTATTATTTTATGATAGTGATGGGAACGGAACTGGTGACACCTGTATATCACTAGTTGGTATCATCACTGATACATTTACCTATGAGAACCTTGTTATTGTATGAGTGCAAAAATTCTGTCTCCTAGTAAAACTAAGGAGTCACAGAAATTTTAAATATCCGTATATAGTAGCCATCAAAATTGGTTGATGTATCAGATATACTATTAACGAATTTCGACCTATCCAGAAAAAACTGGCCTGAAAAATGTTTTTCTTATTTGTTCTTGCAAATAGTGAAAATGAACTCGAGATGATTTCTTGTCGTAATCCAATTATCATCTTAGCAAGTCCTAATCCAAAAAAATAAGCAGAAGACCAAGGGAATACACCATAAAAATCAGCCGAACCAGTTGGACCAGGAAAGAGGCCTGTCCAAGCAAGATATTTGGGTTGGTAATAATCAGAGATTAAATATGGCTTGCTAAGTATGATTGATAGTCCAATCAGTATTAAAAAAATACCAGGTAACCTGTAAACTAGCAAACCTAATAAAGTACAAAAGGCCAGCAAATGTAATATTCCAAAAAATACAAATGTATTAGGATTGGCATGATAAGTACCAATAGTGACGATGAGGGCAGCCCCAAGCAAAATTGCAAACCTATATGAAAACTTGCCCATGTTTAAGCCACCTCTGGTCGCTAACCAAAAGCTTATACCTGACAAGAATAAGAAGCTACTACCAATGGAAACGGCAAAAATTTTCCATAGTCCTGAATTGACGGTTATTGGATCTACTATATTAAAAAAACCCAAATCCCATACAAAATGGTATAAGATCATTGCCAAAACTGCTACAGCCCTAAGTCCATCAATAAGCTGACTTCGTTGCTTGGAACTCATTTGGATTTCCTGACTTGATAGTTGGTCCTTGGCTGATCATATGATTTAGCTTAACTAATCATACCGGAAAAATTTAATTTTTAAAATGAAAAGACTTATATTGTTTATAAAAAGACAAGAAATAATTCAAATTTGGTTTGATCTGAATAATGAAGAATAAATTAGCAATTGGTGCTGCAAATTTTGGCATGGCCTATTGAAATGGAACCAAAGCAGAAAGGTTTTCAGAGGAAGTTGATAAAGAAATCCTTGCATATGCGCAGAGGCTTGGAATAAAAACATTGGATACAACTATTAGTTAAGGTAAGTGCACAAAACGATCAGGGTCTATCGGGGTCAAAGATTGGAAAATCATAACAAAAGTTTCCCTAATACCTAGCACTATTACCAATGTATATCAATGGGTTGTAGATAGCGTCTACAAATCCATCGCGAATTGGAAATATCAATATTTGAGGTCATTTGATCCACAATCCTAAAGATATTGTAGGAAAGTATGCAAAAGAATTGCCTAGGTCACTAATAGATCTTAAAACAAGCAGATTTACGAGGAAGGTTGGTGTTTAAATAAAAAAAAAAAAGATCTGGAATCTATTTTCAAACTTTTTAAACCCGATATCATACAATGCCCAGTGAATATTCTTGATAAAAAAGAAAAATTCTGAGAACATTTACCTTAAGTTTGGTAGCATGAAGGATATGGAAATAATTAATCTACTAGCCGTCTCCACGGCTAAAAACACTACGAATATCTTAGATCGTATAATTGAACAATCAAAGGGTCGGATTAACTTGGCACTTCACTTTGGGGATTCTACTAGCGATTTTAAAGCTTCATCTTTGGTTAGGATGAATACCAAAGTTGGTAGACTTGGCCACATTTTTGAAAGAAACAAAAACTTTTCTGGTGCTGATCATCAACTAATGGCTTCAAAAAGTTTCCACAGAGACCTGGAAATACTCATTGACCAACTGTTTCGCCATTCCGACTCTTATAGATACAAATCCCACAATCTAAAAAATTTGCAAGACTACTTGGACTACTACCACATCCTTGCCGACGCTATGACGGAAGAAATAAAATCCCATGAAATTAATCATGTTCTTTTTTTTAATATTCCTCACTTGGCATATGACACTATAATTTATCAAATTGCCTTAGCTTTGAAAATAAATGTCACCATTGTCACGCAATCACTTTTCCCAAATAAATTCTTTTCCTTACAGTTGATAGAAAGTTTCGGGACCTTGAACCTGGATAGAAACCGAAAAAAATACCAACCGCATAAAATACCAACTCTTGATCTATTTTACATGAAAAAAATCAAGCAAGAAAAAGAAAATCCTGGGACAATTAATATTAGAACTGTAGTTAACTTCATCTTGTTTATGATTTTCAAGAAACCATTAATTTTCTTCCGCCCAGTTCACGTGTGGAATATTTTTTCTAGGATCAGAAATATTTATCGAAGTTTCCCCAAATGGCGGGATCCCTTTTCAAATTTCTTCCATGTAAATGAACTAGCCTACTTTGAACATTTAGCAGAATTCGAATCGTCTGATTTTGATCTTAATGGTCGGTTCGTCTATTTCCCACTACCAATGCAACCTGAAATGACCACATCTCCCATTGGTGGGAACTATAGGGATCAAGTATTAGCAATCGAGCACTTATCCCAAATATTACCAAAGGAGGTCAAAATATTTGTTAAGGAGAACCCTAAACAAGGTTCTTACGCCAGAGGACCACTATTTTTCCATAGATTGTCAAGAATACCATCGGTTGTTTTTGTTCCCTCCTTTGCAAATACAAGAGAACTAACAGAAAAATCATTGTTTGTTGCAGTTACGACTGGGACTGTGGGTTGGGAAAGTATCTGTTTAGGAAAAAGTGTACTGGTTTTTGGGTATGCTTGGTATAGAAAATTTTCAGGAGTTTCAGAATTTAGACAAGGCATATCCTATCATGATATAATCAGTAATAAGCCAAAAAAAGAAGAGCTTGAGTCACATTTTTCTCAATTAATGGAATTATCCCACGAAGGTGTTGTAGATAGAGCTTATGTTCAATTAGTTGAAGAATATGATGCGCAAAAAAATAGCAGTAATACCGCTAAAGTAATAGAAAATCTCATTTTAAAAAAAGAAAAGCCTACATTTTTCAGTAATAGTTAGGTGCAAGAAATCTAATTGACCTTTATTTTCGTGATGACAAGGTACTATAGTAATGTCGGCAAAATTCTTAATTGTACCTTTTATAATTGTCATACCTTTTTTATTAGTTTTTTTTAATATGTTTTGACTACATCATCCAAGTCATTATCCATTTTATGGTAAACTTAGCCCACAAATATTCTTTTCCCCTGTCACAAGTATGTTCGATTTTTTTCTTCCCACATTACAGCCTGCTATTGGTCACCTATCAAGTAGTCAAAAAGAATGAGAAATAAATTAGAATGGGATCTAAATAAACAAATTGATTACTTTTATCATCACTTTTGATTCATCCTTCAAAGAGTTTACTAACTTCAAACCTTTTAGCCCTAGTTCAGAAGCCTTTTTACCTTGATTTAAAGATTTTACCTGACTAACGAGGCTGTCGGAATCTTCAACCATTGTAGAAACGCCATTTGAATGGAGCAAATCATAGATTTCCTGAAAATTGTAAATAAATGGTCCATGCATTATCGCTGCACCAAATCGACAAGGTTCATACGGGTTGTGCCCGCCAATATCAATGATAGATCCCCCCAGAAAAACTATATCAGATAAATTATACCAAAGCCCCAATTCACCCAAAGTATCAGCCAAGTAAATTTCTGTTCTTGAGTTAACTTCTTGATTCCGACTTCTAATTCCAATTTCTTGTCCCATAGAAACGAGTTCTTTATTAATTAACTTTCCCCTCTCGGGATGCCTTGGAACTAATATCAAGAGATATTTTTTGTCACTTCTATACAACTTTTTTTGCGCTTTAGCTAAAATTTCTTCTTCACCGGGATGAGTTGAAGCTGCAACCCAAATTTTCCGGTCACGAAAAAATTCTTTAAGTTTTTTGAACTCTATTTCATCATAGCCAAGCTTCTTAGCTTGGGACTTTAATGAAAAGGTTCCCAAAAGCACATCCTCACTCATTCCTAAAGATAAAAGTCTCTTGTAGGTTTTGTGATCTTGTGCGAAGGCAAAATCAAACAACCGAATTACACTATTAGCAGTTTGGCTAATTTTTTTCCAATTGTTAAAAGATTTTTCTTCAATTCGTGCGTTTATTAAACCTAATGGAATGTTTAGTGCCTTTGTCTCTAACAATAACCTTGGCCAAAATTCACTCTCAACAAAAATTGCTAAATTTGGTTTCCAATGTGTAAGAAATGATTTGGTGGCTCTAAAAGTGTCTAACGGAGAAAATTGATGTTGACAGTTTTTAGGAGCCACATTGGCAATCATTCTCGCTGACGTTAGTGTTGTAGAGGTTATTAAGAAATTAAGATTTTTGTTCTTTTCACTCAATAATCTAATTAATTGTAGAATAGATAAAACCTCCCCCACACTAGCAGCATTAAACCAAATTAACTGACCCTCAGGGCGTTTTGCTTTGTAAATGCCTTTTCTCTCTAGGACACGGTCCTTATCCTCTTTCCCAATTAGCAAGCGGTATTTCAAAACACCATATATCAGAAATTCGAAATACCGGGTGATAAATAAATAAATAAATAACGAGAATGGTTTACGATCTGAATGCAAAATAAACCTTTAAACTTCCTTCATTGATTATCCCAATCTGTATCAGGAATTATCTAATTTAATTCTTTAGCCTCTTAATTTCCCGAACCAGGCCCAGTGTAGAGCTGCTAAATGCCCTAAGGTCTCCATTACCCTTTATCGAACCTGATAATTCTCTAGCAAGGCCTTTCCCTAATTCTACTCCCCACTGATCAAAAGAGTTTAGGTTCCAAATTAAGCCCTCAACAAAAGTGCGGTGCTCAAATAGTGCTAACATTTTACCAAGAATTTCAGGAGTTAATTTTGAATATAGCAAGGTGGTGGAAGGCCTATTACCTGCGCAAAAAAGATGTGCATTAGTAGTGTTTGTGTGCTTACGTTCTTCCCTATTATTAGCCAATTTCGTTGATTCAAAATGCTTACCTGGATCTATTCCAAACATCAATGCCTCTGATTGAGCCAAACAATTAGCTATTAATCCTTCGTGATGGTCAATTCGTAAATCTTGTTCAAAACAGTTTGCACCCAAAATAAATTCACAAGGAACTATTTGATTACTCTGATGTAAGAATTGGTAAAAAGCATGCTGACCATTGGTTCCTGCTTGACCCCAGGAAATTGGTGTTGATTGCATTGCAATAAATTCCCCGTCTCGATTCACAGATTTTCCATTGCTTTCCATATCAAGTTGTTGAAGATACATTGGTAAATATTCTAATCGATGTTCGTATGGTAAAATAGCCTTGCTGGGATATTGGCAGATACTAGCATGCCAGATACCGATCAATGCTAACATAATGGGCAAGTTTTCAGCTATTTCCGAATTTTGAAATTGCTGATCTATTGAACTTGCACCCTCTAAAAACCTTCTAAATGTGGAGATGCCTACAGCCAACATGACGGGCATTCCTATAGGCCCCCAAACAGAAAATCTTCCTCCAACCCAATCCTTGAATTCAAAGATTTTATCCTCTGTGATTCCAAATTCTAAGGCCTTATCTTTAGCACCGCATACTGCTGCAAAATGTTTCATACCACTCGGTCCTAATTCAGAAAGTATCCATTTTTTTATAGTGTTAGCATTAGTTAAGGTCTCCAAGGTGGTAAAAGACTTTGAAGAAACAATGATGAGCGTAGACTTTGGATCCAATTGAGACATAGTATCAGTAAGATCAGCACTGTCCAAATTGGAGACGAAATGAATCTTAGGTCCATCATGATAAGGATATAATGCCCTAGTAACCAGCTTGGGTCCTAGTTCAGATCCTCCTATGCCTATATTGACAACATCAGTAAAAGCATCTCCAGAGTTAGTAGTTATTTTGCCACAACGAACGTCTTCAGTAAATGCTGATATTTTTTCTAAGGATTGGTTAACTATTAAACTAATATCCACGCCATTGACGACCAATGGATTAGTAAAGTTCCTAAGCGCTGTATGCAAAACTGATCTATTTTCAGTATTATTAATCTCTTTACCAGAAAACATGTCATCCACTTTATTTTGTATGGACCCAAAATTTGCCAGGTTAACTAGATTGGTCTTTGCATCCTTATCAATATTGGTTTTAGAGTAATCCAGAATTAAATCTTCTGTGATTATACTGAAGTCCTGAAACCTATGCTGGTCTTCTTCGAAAAGATCCTCAATGCGCCTTTCAGATGTGCGCTGCCTATTGCTTTTAAGTAATTCCCAGTATTCTTCCATCACTCAAATTTTCCAATCTGACATTTTAACTATTTTTCTGATTTTAGACCAATCTCTCTCTTTAATAAGTTCTCTGGGTGCCATCCAACTTCCAGCAACCCCAATAACATTGGTCAAAGTTAAATACTCATTTGCATTACTTTGATTAATTCCACCAGTAGGAAAAAATTCACATTCTGGGAAGGGTCCAGCAAGAGCTTTTAGCATTTTGGCACCTCCCAAAACATCTGCAGGGAAGAGTTTTAGGATTTTGAAACCTCTAAGGTATGCATTCATAATTTCTGAAGCTGTCGATACTCCCGGAATTAATGGAAAAGAGCGCTTCTCACATTCATCCAGCAACTCTGGTGTTATCCCAGGTGAAACGCCAAACTTTGCCCCAGCCTTTATCGCTGAACTAACATCCGAAGGAGAAATCAATGTCCCAGCACCCACAACGAAGTTTCCTAAACTCGACATTTTGGAAATCACCTCTAAGGAAACCTGTGTTCGCAGTGTAACCTCAAAGGTATTTAGACCCGACTCACAAAGCACATTTGCCAAATCTTCACACACTTCTTGGTCATCGACCGTTAATATGGGCAATAGTTTTTGAAAAGAAAAATATTGCCTCAAATATGAGTCCATTTTTTCTAGATTACTGCTCAAACCATGATTTCTCCAAATTGACAGCAATGCACAAAAACCAAGTTGCCGAATGTCTGATGAACATCATATTTCTTTTCTTTTCATTTTCGCTTCAATCTTAATAAATATATTACTTTATAAGATTAGTACCTGGCTATAATAAATCTCGCAGCACAGGAATGAACGGTTTATCAGCTTTAGGCATGGGATATTTTTGGATTTCTTTTGGGAAAACCCATTTGATTTCTTGTCCTTCCTTAGATTGAACTAAACCTTCCCACTTCCTACAAACAAATAATAATAACAACAAGTCAAATTTAGGATAGTTGCAATGAGAAAAACTTAGGGGAGCTAAACAACTATTCCAAGTATTTATACCTAGCTCTTCATGCAATTCCCGTATTAAGCACTCTTTAGGCTTTTCTTTGTGCTCCAACTTACCCCCCCGGGAATTCCCACAATCCACCCATTACTTTGTCCTTAGGACGTTTTGATATTAGAACCCTACCATCAATATCTATTAAAGCCCCTGCAGAAACGATTAACATGTCATGACCGATAATCAGCATTTATTGCAATATATTCTTTGGTAAAATCGCATCCCCAGACTCTTGCTTTACCTGTACCTAGACCTAAGTCTACTCTAATAGTTAAATCATTCTCTCTCATATACTTCTCAGTCTTTTTTTCATCGTAATCCTCTGCAACTCTACCGTACTGAGTGACGATATTTTTTCCAATGTGAATCACTATTTTCTCCTGCTCTACCCTTTCACCAGACTTTCCAATAGCCATGACTAACCTACCCCAATTAGGATCTTCACCTGCTATTGCCGTTTTGACTAATGGGGAGTTTGCCATGGCAAAGGCAATTGTTTTTGCGCTCATATCGTTCATTGCTCCAACGACCTGATATTCCACTAACTTGCTGGCCCCTTCCCCATCTCGAACAATTTCTAAAGCTAGATCCTGCATCAAGCTTTCCAAAGCATGTCCAAATTTTTTGATTCTTCGGTCAGAATAGTCTTCAATAACTGTCATTTTAACCTTTGAAGTGGCAGCGACTAAAACCATATCAGAAGTTGAGGTGTCACTGTCGACAGTAATAGAGTTAAAAGTATTTTCACAAGATTTCTTGGTAACGATCTGCAACATCTCTTGTGAAATTTTTGCATCTGTCATAATGAAGGAAAGCATGGTTCCCATGTTGGGAGCTATCATTCCAGATCCTTTAGCTATACCTGCAATAGTAACAATCTTGTCCCCCAATTTAATTTTCTTACAGCATACCTTTGGGTAAGTATCAGTAGTCATAATCGCTCTGGAACATGCGTCAATATTTTTCCTCGAAAGCCCTCCAACGAGTTCTGGAACAACAGCAATTATTTTTTTGTATGGGAGATCTTCTCCTATCACTCCAGTCGAAGCCATTAAAACTCTTTTTAAAGTGATTCCTAATGACTGTGATAAAGCTTTCATAACGTGCTTTACTGCGGCATGACCCTTTCGCCCAGTAAATGCGTTTGCATTGCCAGAATTTACTAGTATCGCATATGGTTCACAAACATATTTATGTGAATTGCTGACAATTTTCTCTGACCAAATAACTGATGCCGAACGGGTCAGGGATTTTGTAAAAACTCCCGCCAAAATGCTTCCTGAATCTAGATAAATTAGCATCAAATCCAATCTGTCTTTATATTTGATATCTGCACATAAAGCCGAGAACTTAGCACCAGACACTACGATAGGATCTTCAGTCAACTTACTACATTTTTTCATTCTTATGCCCAATTTTATTTGGGTTGCCACCTCATTGATTCCAATATTAGAGTGACTACCAAATTAAATGTTCTTTACTGCTTTACCTGGAGATTACTATCTACTACAACAAAATCAACAATATCCTGAGGCCATTGTTTGAAATTGCTAACACAAATATTGGAATCATATAACTAAAAAGCTCTCTTTAGACTATTCGAGGTATAATATGTTAGGGATCGGAAAATTGGCAAAAAAGGTCTTTGGCTCGGCTAATGATCGACAACTTAAATCCGTTACCCCAATAGTAGAAAAGATTAATTCACTCGAAATTGAAATGCAAAAGCTAACCAACGAAGAGCTCGGAGGGAAAACAAACGATTATAAGGCTCGACTCAAGAATGGTGAAACCTTAGATGATTTGCTCCCCGAAGCATTTGCGGTTGTCAGAGAAGCATCTATTCGCTCAATCGGGTTAAGACCTTTTGATGTTCAACTTGTCGGTGGCATATTTCTCCACCAAGGAAATATTGCAGAAATGAAAACCGGGGAGGGAAAAACGCTAACGGCTGTTATGCCAGTCTATCTAAATTCCTTGACTGAACGTGGCGTCCATATAGTGACAGTTAACGATTATCTTGCCAAACGTGATGCCGAATGGATGGGTAAAATATATAATTTCTTAAACCTTAGTGTGGCGGCGATATACCCGGACATGCCTGATGACTTAAAAATGGACGCATACTTGGCTGATGTGACCTATGCTACTAATAACGAATTAGGTTTCGATTATCTCAGAGACAACATGAAATCAAATCTCAAAGAGGTTTTCCAAAGAGAACCATATTTTGCTATTGTCGATGAAGTTGATAGCATTCTGATTGATGAAGCAAGAACACCATTAATTATTTCTGGCCCAACTGAAGATAGATCACACCTATATACCAGTGTAAACTCATTCATACCTGATTTGACTGAGGAACACTTTGAGCTTGAGGAAAAGACAAGAACGGTGAATCTAACTGATCCTGGTATAGAATTTTTAGAAAAAATACTAAGAAAAAATAGCCTCTTACAGGACAATCATTCACTGTATGATCCAGAAAGTACAAGCTTGGTCCATCACATTAATCAAGCTTTGCTTGCGCACAAGCTTTTTAAGAAGAATACAGATTATATAGTAAGAAATAATGAGGTAGTACTAATTGACGAATTTACTGGCAGAATGATGAGTGGGAGAAGGTTGTCTAATGGTCTTCACCAGGCCATAGAAGCCAAAGAGAATGTATCGATTCAATCGGAAAATGTAACTTTTGCCTCAGTAACTTTTCAAAATTACTTCCGCCTTTACGAGAAACTAGCTGGAATGACTGGTACAGCTTTGACAGAGGCAGAAGAGTTCCATGAGATATATAATCTCGGCGTCGTTGAAATTCCTACGAATAAGGAAGTCATTAGGATTGATGAAGATGACCAAGTTTTTAGGACAACAAAAGAAAAATATGATGCCATAATTCAAGAAATCAGAAAATCCTATAAAAAGGACCAACCTGTACTAGTAGGTACAACCTCAATTGACAAGTCAGAGTTACTGTCCAAACTGCTTAAAAATGAAAAAGTTCCTCACAAAGTTTTAAATGCTAGGTACCATGAAGAAGAAGCGCAGATAATTGCTAATGCTGGCGTTCCTGGCTCTGTAACTATAGCTACAAATATGGCTGGCAGAGGCACAGACATTCAGCTTGGAGGAAATTTGGAAATGCAATTAAACCTAGAGCGCAATAATTCTGAAATAGAGCTAGATGCCCTTAAGGAAAAAATAACTTTAGAGATAGCTGCTGCAAAGGACCTTGTAATTAAAGCTGGGGGGCTTTTCGTACTTGCTACAGAACGACACGAGAGTCGTAGAATCGATAATCAATTGAGAGGAAGATCAGGTCGACAAGGTGATCCTGGAAGGACTGCATTTTATCTCAGCTTAGAGGATGACCTAATGCGTATATTTGGTTCAGACAAGCTAGATTCTATGTTGAAGAGACTAGGAATGAAAGACGGAGAAAGTATCGCTCATCCGTGGGTAAATAAGGCTTTAGAGAGAGCACAAAGTAAGGTTGAATCTAGAAACTTTGATATAAGAAAAAACCTTCTCAAATATGATGATGTAATGAATTTACAAAGAAAATCCATTTTTAGTCAGAGGCGTGAAATTATGGAAACAGAAGATGTTTCTGAGACAATCACCGAAATGAGGGAAAAAGTAGTAGATAATTTAGTATGGAGTTGCACATCGGACCGTACAAACCCTGATCAGTGGGACACCGAAAATCTCAACAAAAAGTTACAAGAAATTTTTGGCCTGAATTTACCAATAGAATCCTGGATTGATGAAGAAAACTTTACTGATGAAGATCTTCAAGAAAGGATTTCGTCCAGAGCTGCTGAAGTGTTGAAAGACAAAACTAAAAATTATGGTGAGGAAATAATCCAAAGTATAGAAAAACAAGTCCTCCTACAAACTGTTGACAAATCTTGGAGAGAGCACCTTTTGAAACTAGAACACCTTAGATCTGTAATTGGATTTAGGGGATATGCTCAGAGAGATCCTTTGAATGAGTATAAAACAGAAGCATATGATTTATTTGAACTTTTACTTCAGCAAATCTCCGAAGATGTTACCAAATTCATGGCATTTTTTCAATTAGTAGACACTAAAGAATCAAATAAAGAAAATGAAGGTGCTATTGAGAAAGCATCGTTTAGTTCCTTTAGTTCAAAACCAAATCAATCTAATTTAGTGAATAAAGAAATGACAGAGAAAGGAAATCCTGTGAACTGGGGAAAGGTCGGAAGAAATGCACCCTGCCCATGTGGCTCAGGTTCAAAATTTAAACACTGCCATGGAAAAAACTGATTCAGATGATATTCATCCCTTTAAGAATTGATGAGTAAATGTACTACAAAAAAATCTTTAAATCGTAAAAAAGGGTGTCGTGTTAAACGAGCTTCATCACCTATGCCTTTAGATCCGGAAAAAATTTGTTTTTGGGAGAAAGTGTTAAGATTTCTACGCCCTCAGAAGTCACGGCAACCGTATGTTCAAACTGAGCTGAGAGCGACTTGTCCTTTGTTACAGCAGTCCAATTATCTGACAAGATTTTTGTCTCAGGTTTACCCAAATTTACCATTGGTTCAATAGTAAAAAACATGCCTGTTTCCAAAACTGCACCAGTTTTTTTCTTGCCAAAATGTAAAACATTAGGTGATGAATGAAAGCTTCTACCTACTCCATGACCACAAAAATCTCGCACTACAGACATCTTATTACCTTCAACAAATTGCTGTATAGCTGCCCCAATGTCACCAAAAGTGTTACCAGGCTTAACCACTGAAATTCCATGCATTAGGGCTGCATGGGTTACTTCAATTAATCTACTAGCCTTCTTAGTAACCTTCCCTGCAACATACATACGACTACTGTCCCCAAACCAACCGTTTAGAATACAGGTTACGTCAATATTAAGTATATCATTTTCCTTTAAGCGTTTGGGACCAGGAATTCCATGGCACACAACATGATTTACCGAAATGCAACAAGATTTTGGGAATCCCCTATAACCCAAAGTTGCTGGTTTCGATCCGTGATCTAGCATAAAGTCATGACAGAGGGTATTAAGCTTTTCTGTTGTAATACCTGGCTCGACATAATTTCCAATCATATCCAAAGTTTCTGCTGCCAGCTTACAGGATTGCCTCATCTCATAAAGATCATCATCATTATGTATTCTAATCCCATCCTTATTCAAATGATTAGTATCCAACAATATTTCCTTAATTAAATTCAAAGTTCCACCCTGCTATAATAAGAAATTACCCAGCTATCAAGAGCTATAAGTGTTAACGACTTAAACTCAGATAATTTATAGCAATAACGGTTTAAATGTGCCTAAATTTATTCCCATTTTAGTTATGTTACTTCTAAAGACTGCAACCTCTACGCCAGCTAGTTTGGCATCTTCAAAAGCTTGGTGATACGCTTCATCGATATCTTTTGCTATCTGAAAATGGCTAGCATCCGTTCTCTGAATAAGATATAATTGAATTGCTCTAAAACCATTCAATTTCAATTCTTTCAAAATTTTGAGGTGTTTCGCCCCTCTAGAGGTGACCGAGTCTGGAAATTCTACAAGGCCAGAAACTCTGGAAAGAGTAATTGATTTTACTTCTAAAAAACATGGCTGTTTATTCTTAAAATTCAACAGGAAATCCAATCTACTGCCACTTTCTATCTTTGGTTCTGGCACAATTTCTTCATAATCTTTCAAACCAGGTATTTTCCTGAGTAATAAGGCTTCATAAACTATTTTGTTTGCGAGTTGGGTATCGATGCAGACTAAAGTACCACTATCTAGTTCCACTAACTTCCAAACATAGGGATATTTTGCTTTAGAATTTCGAGCTATTTGTAACCAAACTTTATTTCCTTTTTTGATTAATCCTAGCATAGAACCAGGATTCGGACAGTACACCGTCCTTTGAATCCCATCACGGAAAGTGACATCTGCTAAGAATCTCTTATATCTTTTGACTAATTTTGCTTGTATCAGCTCTGAGTGAAAATCCATTATTTGGGACCTAATGACCTTTAGCAATTGTCAATTCATTGCAAAAAAAAATATATAGATATATGTAGAACAAATGAAAATAAAAAATGGAACTAGTGCAGCAATTCTGATAATCGGCAACGAAATATTGTCAGGAAGGACAAAAGATCTAAATGGCAACTATCTTGCAGTTGAACTACTTAAGTTAGGAATAAACGTTCGCCAGATTCGAATTGTACCCGACGAAAAGAAAGAAATTGTAGGTGCACTTAATGCACTAAAGATAAAATACACCTATGTTTTCACAAGTGGAGGAATAGGACCAACCCATGATGACATAACTGCTGATTCTGTCGCAGAAGCATTTTCAGTACCTTTGCTATTAAATGAAAAGGCCCGGGAAATGCTAGCATCACATTATGCCAATGGAAAAGATGACCTTAATGAAGCAAGACTTAGGATGGCTAGAATACCAGAAGGCGCAACCTTGATTGATAATCCAATATCAAAAGCTCCAGGCTTCCAAATCGGAAATGTTTTTGTGCTTGCTGGAGTGCCAAGAATTTTTCAGGCCATGGCTGATTCCATTTTAACCAACCTAGATTCAGGCGATCCCATTATTTCTAGAACAATAACCATCTCTAAACCAGAAGGCACTATAGCAGAAAAATTGGCTGAGATAGCATCATCCTTTCCTGAAGTTTCAATAGGTTCGTATCCTTTTAATATTAATGGGGATCTAGGAACAAATCTTGTAGTAATGCATGAAGACACTGCATTGATCCGAAAAGTTGTTGCCCAACTTTCAAAAATGTAGGTTTTATTTGTCAGCCATTTTAATGAGCATCATTCCAATTAGTACCAACTCCAGTGTCGACTTTGAGTGGCACGTCTAACTGTATTAAAGGGTCACAAGCATTTTCCATTTCTCTAGTAACAGTTTTGATTGTCAATTCAATCTCATTGTCAGGTACTTCAAATAACAATTCGTCATGCACCTGTAGTACCATCTTTCCGGTCAATTTATTTTCCTTCAAGACCCTAGGAACAGATATCATGGCCCTCTTAATTATATCTGCTGCCGTACCTTGGATTGGTGCATTGATGGCAGATCTTTTTGCAAAACCAGCTGCTGGCCCTTTCGAATTCATATTAGGAGTATGAATTTTTCGACCAAATAATGTCTTTACGTAACCGTTTTTCTTTGCCTCCTCTACAGTCCAATTCATATAAGTTTGGATCCCAGGAAAGCGTTGGAAATATTTCTCGATGAATTCCTTCGCCATTTCTCTTGATATCCTTAAATTATTAGCCAATCCAAAAGGTGAAATACCATAAATCACTCCAAAATTTATTGCTTTTGCTTGTCTCCTCAATTCAGGACTCAGCAAATCGATTGGGACTTGAAACACTTCAGAGGCGGTTTGTGCATGGATATCCTGCCCCTCTAAAAATGCTCTCTTAAGATTCGAAATTTTTGCAACATGGGCTAATATTCTCAACTCGATTTGACTATAATCAAAACTTATAAGTTTTTTTTCCTTTGAGGCTACGAATGCTTCTCTAATTTTCCTACCATCTTCTGTTCTGATTGGAATGTTTTGTAGATTGGGATTAGACGAAGATAATCTACCTGTGGAAGCCCCTGATGAGAGGAAAGAAGAATGAACTCTGCCAGTATCCTCCTTCACATGATGTTGCAAAGCCTCTGTATAAGTTGATCTGAGCTTTGAAAGTTGTCTCCACTGTAAAACTAGTTCCGGCAGCAAATGTCCTTCTGCTGCTAATGATTCTAAAACCTCAGCATCAGTAGTGTAAGAGCCCGTCTTACCCTTCTTACCACCCTTAAAACCGAGTTTTTCAAACAAAATGGAAGCTAATTGCTTAGGTGAACCAATATTAAAGTTTTCCTCGGCAAGATCAAATATGCGCTGTTCAAGTCTGTCAATTTTTTCACTAAACTCCTGAGACAATCTCTCTAAAGTTTTTTTGTCAACCAAGATTCCGTCCAGTTCCATTTGTGCCAAGGATGATATCAAATCTAACTCTATCTGTTTATAAACTCCTGTAACTCTCATTTCACTAAGCATAGGCCTGAAAATGTTCCAAAGTCTCAGGGTTATATCAGCATCTTCTGCAGCATATTTGCTGGCGTCTTCAATACATACTTCTGAAAATTTTTTTTTATTAGAACCAGCACCTAATAAAGAAGAAATAATTATTGGGGTATGATCGAGGTATTTGTCTGAAAGAAAGTTTAATCCATGCCTATGCAAACCTGAATGGAGCACGTAAGACATTAGCATAGTATCTTCGAAAGATTTCAAAGAAATGGAATATTTTCTTAATACCTTAAGATCGAATTTAACATTTTGGCCTATTTTTAGGATAGATGGATTTTCAAGGATGGGTTTTAATTTTTTAATAACATAATCGAGTGGTAGTTGGTGTTTAGACTTTTCGGGCACGCCGTCTGGTTCTCCTTCTATCGACCTCGTATGGCCTAACGGAATATAGCATGCTTTCCCTGGTTTTGTGGCTAGAGAGATGCCTACCAAATGTGCTTCCAGTTCGTCTAATGATGTAGTTTCAACATCGATAGCACAATAATGCATGTGCTCTATTTCTTTTATCCACTCTTCTAAGTCTACTCTATTAACTATTATAGGGTAGTCATAATATTTCGTGTCTATATTTTCTCTAGTATGGTTTTCTAATCTGAAAATCTGCTTACCATCTAATGAATCGTCTTGTTTTTCATGATTTAAATTTTTTTCAGGAGCAAATTCATCACTAATGTCATCAGTTATTTCGGTTATTGAAAATTCTTTCCTAATACGGTCTGAAAGTGTTCTGAATTCCATCCTCTTGGTAAAGGATAATAAAGATGAGTGATCTAATCGGGTGATAGAAAAATCATCTATTGTTCGATCCAGAGGAACATCTTTGCACAAAGTGACAAGTTCTTTCGAGATTATTATTGTTGATCTTTGAGTCATAAGAACTTCTCTTCTTTTTGGCTGCTTAATTTGATCGGCCTTATCCAGAAGTTCTTCTAAGGACCCAAATTGATTTATAAGTTGTGAAGCCGTTTTCACTCCGATGCCTGTGGCTCCAGGTATATTGTCAATACTATCTCCAGCTAATGCCTGTACATCAACTACCAAATTCGGACTTACACCAAATTTTTCATTAACCTCCACCACCCCTATTTCCTTGTCTTTCATTGTGTCCAGCATTGTTACACGATCAGTAACCAGTTGCATCAAATCCTTGTCAGAAGATATTATTTTGACTTTCCAGCCTCTCCTCGCACCCATTTCGGCATAGGTGGCGATGATATCATCTGCCTCGTAACCTTCTCGTTCAACACAAGCCAAACCAAAAGAACGAGTGGCTTCCTTAATTAGTTCAAACTGGGGAATTAAGTCCTCTGGCGGGCTTATCCGATTCATCTTGTAATCTGGGTAAATTTTTGAACGAAAGGTCTTACCTTTGTGATCAAATACAATGGCTATATGAGTAGGTGCATTCTGTCGATCGTTCTGGGTTAAAAGCTTGTAAAGCATATTACAAAAACCAGCCACAGCACCAACTGGCAATCCATCCGATCTTGTTAGTGGTGGCAAAGCATAATACGCTCGAAAAATGAATCCAGATCCATCAACTAAATGTAACTCCTCAGAGGACTCTTTTTCGAAGGACATAGATTGGTTATCCATTATTTACTTGTTTTTCGTAAATAAACTTCTTCTCACAATAAGGGCAAAACACATGGCCGACGTCTTCTGGTATCTGGAGCCAAACAAGCGGATGACCCTCAGAAGGAGTGGTCAATTCCCCACTGCATGATACCTTTAAAGTAGTGACCACCTCAGACTTACTTAAATCTTGACCTGTCATATTCCCACCCCCCAAAGTCTTTAAAGTCTTAAAACAACTAACTTATTTATTCTTCGTAAGAATACTTAATGAAAACATCAAAAATCATCTAACTACCATTGTTCCCATGTTTCTGCCCCCTAACAAATGAAAGTGCAGATGCGGAACTTCCTGCACCCCATTCAAGCCGGTATTTGTTATTAGCCTATAGCCTTCCCCATTTGAGTTAGGGTCTAATTTTGCTTGTTGGATAACCGTTGTGACAGTTTGATTGAAATCGATAATTTCTTCTTCTGATGCATCACTACCAAAATGGTCAAAATTAACGTAAGAGCCTTTAGGAATGATCAAAATATGTGTTGGAGCAGCTGGGTTGATATCCTTAAAGGCTAGACTGTGCTTTGTCTCGTGCACCGTCTCACTTGGTATTTCCTTTCTTAATATCTTAGCAAAAATGTTTTCCCTATCGTACTGATAGCCCATAATCTTTACCTCCTCTCCATAGTTATCTTCTTAATTCTAACATTTTACCTTTATCAATCCTACATCCCATAGTTTGGATAACTTCAGAAGCATACCGATTCCCCAATAATCCTGACTGACATTTATCTTTACCAGTTACTAGTCCAAACAAAAATCCTGAGGCAAATAAATCTCCTGCCCCGGTGGTATCATAAGGCTTAATTGCCTTTGTTGGAATATGTGTCCAGCCTTCAGACGCAGAAACATAGGATCCCTTAGCAGAAGCCGTACATACAATTTCGCACGGAAAATGTATGGCCTTTCTTAAAGCAGAATCAAAATCCTCTTCCTTAGACAACGACATTAACTCATACTCATTGCAAAAAACCAGATCTATTCCATCTTTGATGATTTCAAGAAAATCGCTTCTGTGCCGTTCAACGCAAAAAGGATCTGACAAAGACAACGCTATCTTTCCATCCGCAGCCTTTGTTTCATTAACGGCTATTGAAAATGCCTCCTTACTATCCAAGCCATCGTACCTATATCCCTCAAGATAAAGCCATTCACAACCAGTCAAAAGTTTATTATCCAAGTCATCTTTAGAAAGAAATTCCGTGACCCCTAAATAAGTATTCATAGTGCGTTCACCATCCGGTGTTATCAGAACAATACAGTGGCCTGTGCAGTATTTTTCAGATTCTTCAATTCTATGTGTAGTAAACAAAACTCCATGGTCCATTAAATCATTGGCAAAAAAATCACCTAGTCCATCAGTACATACTTTGCCCATGTATGCTGTCTTGACTCCCAACTGCGATAGGCCAACGATTGTATTTGCCGCTGATCCTCCTGCAATTTGCTTAGTAGTATTTATCTGCTCTAGTAGAAATTGGCCCCTTTCATAACTGGTTAACGTCATAACATTTTTGTTAATATTATTCTCCGTGAGGAAACTTTCATCGACCCGCGAGAAAATATCAACTATAGCATTTCCGATACCGACCACTTGAAAATCTTTAGCCATCCAATTACCATACGTCGTAAACATTTATACTTACACGCTTTTCATTTATCAGATTTACTATTCAATTTATACGTTTTTTTTGTGTTAAAATAAGGTTGTTTGCTCAGTGTATAAGGAGGAAGCTGACATCGTTACTCTGGATTTGTATTGGAATCAAATTTCTACACTTATTCCCAGACGGGAACTAAAAAAAACTAGGGCCACTAGTGATGATCATAGAATTAGAATCACCATTGATTTCCAAAGCAAAAAAAATGATAAAAGCATTCTAACAATAAATGAGCGTACTCTAGTTTGGTCATATGATGAATCCTCCCTTGGCTCCACGCTTTCAGTCTTTTATAATAAAACACTAATAGCTTTTGCCGTTTGCACCTACGAAGCTAGGAACCATTTTCTTTCTGAAATAAGAAAAAAGTGGTTTCCATGTGTATTGAAAGAGTCTCCAAATAAAGTGAAGACCTTATGGCACCATGCCATATTTGTTAAAAAAAAACTTTATGTACTAGCCTATGGTAGTCATTTTCAAACAATTGTCTGGCGAGCACTATTGAAAATTAATTGTGGAGAAATAAGAACATATCTTGATATTGCTAATGACTTGAATAGGTCTGGTTCTGCCCGCGCTGTTGGCACAGCTATCGGTGGAAATCCAATCTTCTTTTTTATTCCTTGTCATCGAGTTGTGAGAAAATCCGGTGAATTAGGTGGATATCGCTGGGGTTTGGGCTTAAAGAAAATACTTTTAGATCATGAGAGTACTTCAAAAGTAACTAATAGAATTTCCTGAAAAACCTATAAATGCCCATAGTAAGTTATTAAATTTTTAAGTATGACAGTAGACAAAAAAACTACCCACAATATCTCTGCTATGACACCTACCGGTCGATTCCTATAAGTGAATCGTTAGGTTCAAGACAATCTAGAGCCTATTTCGTCAATTGACTCTTCAACAACTGAATTGGATAACTTCAGATCTACTTTTTTCTCAATCTGTTCTTGTGCTGCTTTGAATGCTGCATCTATCAAATCGCCCCTGATTGCATTTATTACTTCTTTTTCATTTATTTTTATTTGCCTTTCGGCCATTGCTAGTTTTCTAGCCACAGCATCCTTAATTTCTGATTTAGAATCCTCAAGAATCTTTTTACTGGTCAACTTGGCATCCTGGATTATATCCTGCCCCTTTGCTATATTCTCTTTATGTTCTCGTTCCAGTTTGGCCAACAAAGTTTTTGCATCTTCCAATAACTTGTGTGCTTCATCGATTTCACTTCGAATAGTTTCAGCCCTATTATCTAGTAGGTTACCAATAACCCTTGGAACCTTAAAATATATTAAAACGCCAACAAATATAACAAATGCTATTGCCACAACAAAATCTGTATTGGCTAAACTGAACATAGGAGCATCACTGGCAGCAAAACATGTATTAAAACAAAATAGGGAAACCAAAGTTGAAATCCCAAAAGACCTATTCCAAAATATTTTCTTTTGCGTTAATTGACTAAGTTTTAAAACTTCTTTTTTCATGTTTTATAGTACCTAATGCTAAGCGGGTAAAATTACCTTCACAATCTCTGGAGCTAATTTTTTTGATAAGTCTTTAATATCCTTGCTTGCTTTTTTCTTTATGTCGTCAATGTTGTTATTCGATTCCTGCACCATCTCATCAATTTTCTCATTTATGTCAGATAAGGCTTCCATTGTGTTATCTTTTATCTGATCTTTAGTACTACGTAGGATCTCATTAGCTTTCTCACGCGCTGAATCCAACTCAAGATTCAGATTTTTTTCTATTTCCAAAGCCTTATCCCTAAATTCTTCCGCCTCCTGAATGTCCTCCTCTATAATTTTTCTTCTATTAGTAAGTGTTGCCTCCATTCGAGGCATCACCAGAATCCTAACGACTATAAAGACCGCAACCAAAAACACTGCCAGCCAAAAAGCCTGATTATCAAAATTGGAAAAATCAAGTTGAGGCATTCCCACTGTAGCTTCTTTCTCTACGCCACTTGCCATAAAATATACCTCACTACATTGCTGAAAATAATTTTGGTTTTTTGTGGAGACACTACGCTACCTTTACACCTACATGGCATACATAAGGAGTAATGCAACCAAGAAACTAAAAATGCCTAGAGCTTCTGCAAAAGCTATTCCTATAAACATAGTTGCAGTTTGCCCAGCAGCCGCATTAGGATTTCTCAATGCTCCTGACAAAAAATTTCCTACAACGTGACCAACTCCAACGGCTGCTCCACCCATTCCAGTACAAGCCAACCCTGCACCAATGAGCTTACCCATTTCTACAAATTCACCTTCCATTTCAGTCTCCTTTTTTGATAAAATAAAATTAATGACCAGGATGCAATGCATCATTCAGATAAACACAAGTCAAGATAGTAAAAACATAAGCTTGAATTACCACAACCAACATCTCTAACCCATAGACAGCAACGATCGCAAATATTGGTGCTATAGCCCCCAAACCCATTACTCCAGCAAATCCAGCAAAAACCTTTATTACAGCATGGCCAGCCATCATGTTACCAGCTAATCTTATTGAATGGCTGACTGGTCTTACAAAATAAGAAATGACTTCAATTACTAATAATACTGGTCTTAAAGCCAGCGGAGCACTCGAAATCCAGAATAAACTCAAAAACCTAACTCCATTTCGAATAAATCCCAAAACAGTTACTGAAACGAACACTAAAAGTGCAAGAATTCCAGTTACAGCTATATGGCTAGTAAAAGTAAAGCTATAAGGTAAAAGTCCCAAAACATTTCCGAACAAAATCAGCAAAAATAATGAAAAGATGTATGGGAAATATTTCAAACCTTCCTGTCCTGCAATATCCACCACCATTTTATGAACAAAAACGTAAACAACTTCAGCAATTGATTGGATCCTACCAGGAACGACATCTCCCTTCCTTATCCCAAACACAAAAAGTCCTATGATGCCCAATAGAGCGATAAGCATCCAAAGGGATTGATTTGTGAAGGTATACCAATTGAGATCCCCTTCCGAAAAAAGGGGGCTAATGATGAATTGATCCATCGGCCTTATGTCAAAACTACTTTCAGATCCAGTTGCCACTATTCTTGTCCTATTACCAAACTGCCTTATCTATAAAATTCTCATTAATCTTTACTATGTATTTAACAATTCATACATTATTTGTCGAGTTCCTTTGCAGTTCTCATCATTGCCCTAACACCACCCGCAAAACCAAACAAAGCCATTATTATCAAGAATACTGGTCTTGTATCAAACAAATAATCTAGACCAAGTCCTAGAAGAATACCTAACAACATGCCAACTACTAATTCTAAAATCATTCTCCAACCCATATTGGCGGAACTGATGACTTTATTGTCTGGTGGGCTTTTTGCTCCCTTGGCCTTAACATTACTTAATCTTTGACCTAGGCTCTCTAATTCTCCATTCTTTTTATGTTGGCTTGGCATATCAGGTTTTTTGTTACCATATGACCACTTTTCATTAACCGCAACCTAATAAAGGCACCCACATATAGTCAAGTTTAAATTAGTTGAAACAATGAAGATTTTTTGGTTGCTCAATTACATTTAGAAAGCTGTCTCTTAAATAACTTTGCATTGTCAGCTGTTCTCCTCGCTACTGCTTGAATAGCATCACTGGACTTATATCGGCCACTAGCATAACCAGCATGTCCTTGGTGATAGGCCAAATATTGGCGGTAAACATTTGACTTTGAGAGTTTTAATTTTTCGTTGGTCTTATTGACATACCAGCCTATGAAATCTGTAGCGTCAGCAAAATTGGTTCTACTCCCTGATCGATTTCCACTATCCTTGCGATACCAATCCCAGGTGCCATCCAGTGCTTGAGCGTAACCATAGGCAGAGGATATCCGTCCCGTGGGTATAATTCCAAGAAAATATTTCCGTGGTGTTTTCGCTCTGGCCCTGAAGTTAGACTCTGTCTTAATAAACGCCAACTGTAAAGAAGGAGACACTCCCCATTTTTTGCTCGCAGCATTTACTGCTCTCCGCCAAGAACTTCTATGCTCTAATATATCACAGGCATCAGACTGAGAACTTGGTACTCTGTTTAAGATCCCGCAAGACTGAACTACTACAAGCGCCATTAAAGCGAATAATTTTATTTTCATCAGAATATCTTACTGCCCTTTGAATGAAATATATAACCATAAAGATAAAAGGTCTAACAAAATATATAATGAATCCCTTGTAGACAGAAAAAGAAAATATAGATACAAATTAGATGTAAGGTCTAACGATGGAACAAAGAAAAGCAAAATTTTCTATAGGTGCGGTGGTTAAACACAAAATTCACCCCTTTCGAGGGGTTGTTTTTGATGTGGACCCTACTTTTTCAAATACTGAAGAATGGTGGAATTCCATTCCAGAAAGCTATCGCCCTAAGAAAGATCAACCTTTTTATCACCTCCTGGCTGAAAATGATACAAGTTATTACGTTGCTTATGTGTCTGAGCAAAATCTCCTCCCTGATGACAGTGGTGATCCAATAGAACACCCTGAGGTATCTGAATTATTTGAGAACTTGTCAGACGGAAAATACACCCTCACAGATAGGCTCCATTAAAGTAGTTTGGTCTAATTAATAACCTAATGCGCACCCATCTTTTCTTGGATCAGATCCCCCTTTAAGAGTTCCGGTCACATGGTCAAAAATGATTGCCTGAGCTCCACCTATTGGATTATCTGGTCTTAAAATATTGTGACCTTTGTTTTTCAGTTCAGCAGCTATAGAACTTGAATAACCATCTTCTAATTTTAGATGGCCTGCCTCTGGAAAACTCCTAGGAAAATCTATAGCTTTTTGAATATCCATGCCATGATCAATAATATTAGAGATAAGACGGGCATGGCCGTTTGCTTGATACTGCCCACCCATTACCCCAAATGGCATGGTGAATTCATTCTTCTTTTTTAAAAATCCTGGAATAATTGTATGAAGAGGACGTTTTCCTCCCGCTAATTCATTTGGGTGGCCCTTTTCCAATGAAAAACCGGCTCCCCGATTATGAAATAATAATCCAAACTTTTCAGAAGAATAACCTGAGCCAAAACTATTAAAGATTGAAAATATTAATGATACCATACATCTGTTTTCATCTATTACTGTTAAATATACCGTATCCGTATGAGGGTTTTCCCTAGTTTCAATTTCCTGATCTCTAGCTTTATTAGGGTTTATTTTAGCCACATGATTTGAGATTATTTCTTCGGAAATAAATTCCTCGATTGGAAATTTATAAAAATTTGGATCGGCTATTAATTTGTTTCTAGCGCTGTAAGCGATCTTAGCTGCTTCTGCTTCTAAATGAACACGTTCAGCACCAATTGGATTAAGGTTCTTCAAATCAAATCGCTCTAGTATTTTCCTGATTAGAATAGCAGTAACTCCCTGACCGTTCGGAGGCATTTCAACAAGTTCATAATCTCCTAATTGGGCTGTTATTGGATTAACATATTCAGCTTGCACGTTTTCCAAATCTTCAAAAGAGTGTGTGCCACCCAAATTCTGAAGTGAGACTATTAAATCATTGGCTATCTCTCCTTCATAAAATCCAGCTGCGCCTTTCTTTGAAAACTCCGAAAGCATCTTAGCTTGACCTGGAGCAAAAAAAACTTCCCCAACTTTGAATGGTTTATCTCTATTCAAATAAAAACCTCTAGCAGCACCCTTCAGAGCATTTGCTGAGTAAGACCAATCGAATGCAACTCTTGGAGAAACAACAACACCATTTTCTGCGTAAAAAATCGCAGGTTCGCATAAGTCACCAAGATCAAGTTTTCCAAATTTCTTATGTAAGCTATCAAATGCCGCAATAGCTCCTGGTAAAGTTATGGTACAGACGTCTGCATTGGGCATACAAACATGTCCTTTTGACCTTATGGAGGAAGAAGTAAGATTCTCGGGAGATTTCCCTGAGCCATTTAAACCTATTATACTCTTTGAACCAGAAGGTTTGATAAGCGCAAAGACATCACCAAAAAATCCTGTTGATTGAGGTTCGCATAAGGGCAGCACAAGTGCCATAGCTATAGCAGCATCTACAGCATTTCCACCTTTTTTTAATATGCCTATGCCCACATTACTTGCTAATGGGTGTGATGTTGCGACCATACCTTGTTGGGAATGAATTGTGGACCTTCCAGGTAATTGATAATTTCTCATCCGATCAATCAAACCCCATGTTTATCTAATTATTTCCATATGCCTCAATGGCACAACTGTATTAGAACCATTTATTTGATTCAAAATCATTTTACTAACCTTAA
>CACKFK010000015.1 GCA_902599445.1 uncultured Alphaproteobacteria bacterium | reverse complement strand
TTTTTCGACAAATACCTTCCCTTCCTGGAAGTTGGCACATCCTTACCGTATGGTTTCTCATAATGGTGAAATAAATACTTTAAGGGGTAACTACAATTGGATGGCTGCTAGGCAAGCTTCTTTATCTTCTCCATTATTTGGTGATGACATTAAGAAAATTTGGCCTATTTCATATGAAGGCCAATCTGACACTGCATGCTTTGATAATGCGTTAGAGCTCTTAGTTCAAGGTGGTTATTCGCTTAGCCATGCGATGATGATGTTAATTCCCGAGGCATGGTCTGGTAATCCTTTAATGGATGAAAAGAGGCGGGCTTTTTATGAATATCACGCTGCTATGATGGAGCCATGGGATGGACCTGCGGCTTTGGCTTTCACTGACGGAAAGCAAATTGGGGCCACCTTAGACCGAAACGGTTTAAGACCTGCAAGATATTTCGTTTTAGATGATGATACAGTTGTGTTGGCTTCAGAGGCGGGGACATTGCCTGTGGATGAAAGTAAAGTGCTCACTAAATGGAGATTACAACCAGGAAAAATGTTACTTATCGATCTGGTCGAAGGGAAGATAATCTCTGATGAAGAAATTAAAGAAAAACTTTGCACTGCCAATCCCTATCAAAAATGGTTAGATAACACGCAAATAATACTAGAAGATTTAGATAGCAATATAGAAGGAAATAGAAGGTTTCTTGAAAATAATTTGAGGCACTGTCAAGAGGTTTTTGGATATACACAGGAGGATATAAAGTTATTAATGTCTCCGATGGCAGTAACAGGACAGGAGGCAGTAGGATCAATGGGGACTGATACTCCAATCTCAGCTATATCGGAAAAACCAAAACTTCTTTACACATACTTTAAACAAAATTTTGCACAGGTAACAAATCCGCCTATTGATCCAATTAGAGAAGAATCCGTTATGAGTCTGGTTTCTTTGATAGGCCCTAGGCCCAATCTTTTTGATCTTACTAATCTTTCGACAGTAAAAAGGTTGGAAGTTAGGCAGCCTATATTGACGAACTCTGACCTGCAGAAAATACGGGATATTGGTGAAATCGGTGATAACCAATTCTTCTCACGTGTCATTGATGTTACTTTTAACAAGGAAAATGGCCCAGAGGCAATGGAGCAAGCCATTGATAGAATACGTAAGAGAGCTGAAAAGGCCGTTTTAGATGGTGAAAATATAATAATCTTGTCAGACCGCCAGTTTAGTTCAAAGAGAGTTCCTATCCCAATGCTGCTTGCTACATCTGCTGTGCACCATTATCTCATAAAGAAGGGGCTAAGAACCTCGGTAGGGTTAGTAGTAGAGTCGGCAGAGCCGAGGGAAGTGCATCATTTTGCTGTTTTGGCTGGTTATGGAGCTGAGGCAATAAACCCTTACTTAGCGTTTGAAACATTACTGGATATGCATAAAAAAAGTATGTTTCCTAAAGAAGTTGATCACAAGGAGATAATAAAAAGGTATATAAAGGCTTTAGATAAAGGGTTGCTAAAAATAATGTCTAAGATGGGGATTTCAACTTATCAGTCTTATTGCGGGGCACAAATCTTTGATGCTGTGGGACTGTCTTCTAGATTTGTCGATGAATACTTTTCTGGTACTTCCAGTAAGATAGAAGGTGTTAATTTGGAGCATCTCGCAAGAGAGTCTTTTATCAGACATGAATTGGCTTATGCAGATGTTCCTATTCTTAGGCATTCATTAGAAGTTGGAGGTGAATATTCAGTCAGGCATAGAGGTGAAGCTCATGCCTGGACTTCTGATGAGGTTACATTCTTGCAGCATGCTGTGAGGTTGGGAAATTCAAGTGACTATAAACAATATGCTCAGCTAATTAATGATCATAATCAACGTTTGCTTACAATTAGAGGTCTTTTCCGACTTAAAGCTGCAAAAGAACATGGAAGGAAGAAATTGAAATTGAATGAGATTGAGCCAGCAAGTGAGATAGTTAGTCGTTTTGCAACAGGTGCCATGTCTTATGGTTCAATTTCTGCTGAGGCTCATGAAAACCTTGCGATAGCAATGAACCGGATTGGAGGTAAATCTAATACTGGAGAGGGTGGAGAGGAAGTAGACAGGTTTCTCCCTCTTCCTAACGGTGATAGCAAGAGATCTGCAATCAAGCAGGTTGCTTCTGGTAGGTTTGGAGTCACAACAGAATATCTGGTTAATTCAGACATGATACAAATCAAGATGGCTCAAGGTGCTAAACCAGGCGAAGGTGGACAGTTGCCTGGACATAAAGTAGACGCAGTAATAGCAAAGGTTAGACATTCAACAAAGGGAGTAGCACTGATTTCGCCTCCGCCTCATCATGACATTTATTCTATAGAGGATTTGGCCCAGTTGATCTACGATTTAAAAAATGTGAATCCGGCTGCCGATATATCCGTTAAATTGGTTTCTGAGGTGGGTGTTGGAACAGTTGCTGCAGGTGTGGCAAAGGCTCATGCTGACCATGTAACGATTTCTGGCATGGAAGGTGGAACTGGGGCAAGCCCACTCACCTCAGTTAAGCATGCAGGATCTCCATGGGAAATCGGTCTTGCTGAAACCCATCAAACTCTAGTCAAAAATAATCTACGATCTAGAATAAAGGTACAAGTTGATGGAGGTTTAAGAACGGGCAAAGATGTAGTGATTGGCGCCTTATTAGGAGCAGATGAGTTTGGATTCTCAACAGCTCCTTTGGTAGCTTCTGGTTGTATTATGATGAGAAAATGTCATTTGAACACCTGCCCGGTTGGAATTGCAACACAAGACCCGGTTTTGCGAAAGAGATTTACTGGAGAACCTGAACATATAATCAACTATTTTTTCTTTGTAGCTGAGGAAGTAAGGGAACTTATGGCAGAGTTAGGTTTCTCTAAATTTGATGAAATGATTGGCCAAATTGGCGTCTTAGACCAAGAAAACTTAATTGATAATTGGAAAGCTAAAGGTTTGAAATTTGATCGGTTATTTTTTGACCCAGACCCTGAGGATATCAAGCCAAAATTTTGGTCCCAGAAGCAAAATCATCACATCGACAAGGTCCTAGACAGGCAATTAATTAGATTAACCCAGGATGCAGTTAGGATAGGAAAGAAGACATACCTTAATCTTCCGATAGCCAATCACAATAGATCCACGGGCGCTATGTTATCGGGAGTTATTGCTAAAAAGTATGGGTACTCAGGTCTTAGGGAAGATACAATCCACATTAAGTTTTCAGGGACTACAGGGCAAGCATTTGGTGCTTGGTTATGCACTGGAATCTTAATGGAGGTTGAAGGCGAAGCGAATGATTACGTTGGGAAAGGTTTATCAGGCGGAAAAATAATTATATACCCACCGAAAGAGTCAAAGATTCTTGACCATACTAGGTCTATTATTGTGGGTAACACAGTATTGTATGGAGCGATTTCTGGGCAATGTTTCTTCAGGGGTTTTGCTGGAGAGCGTTTCGCTGTGAGGAATTCTGGAGCAGTTGCTGTAGTAGAAGGGGTTGGTGATCATGGGTGTGAATATATGACTGGAGGTATTGTCGTTGTGCTGGGAACAACTGGGCGCAATTTTGCGGCTGGTATGTCTGGTGGTATAGCTTATGTATTAGATGAAGAAGGTAATTTCTCAGAGCGGTGTAATCTTTCCATGGTAGAACTGGAACCTATTCCCGAGGAAGATGACTTGATGGAATCGGAACAGCATCAGTCGGGTGATATTGAACATCATGGCAGAGTGCATCTGTCGAATGATATGACGAGACATGATGATGAAAGACTAAAGTTTCTGATAGAAAAGCACGCATCACTTACGAAATCGAACAAGGCATTGAAAATTTTATCAGATTGGGAGAGTTTTCGTCCAAAATTTGTGAAAGTCATGCCAACTGAATATCGAAGGGCTTTGGACGAGATTCATGATGAACAGAAGGCTGCTGGAGTTGCTGCCGAATGATGCATATAACAAAACTAACAATATAGATTAGGTTCTTAATATGGGTAAAGTAACGGGATTTCTTGAAGTCGATAGACAAGACAGAAAATATAGACCAGCAGCGGATCGAGTTCGGAATTATAAAGAATTTTTTATTGAATTGCCTGAGGAAACTTTGCGTGCCCAAGCCAGTAGATGTATGGATTGTGGTATTCCATTTTGTCACGATGTCAAAGGTATAAAAGGGTGCCCAGTCAATAATCAAATTCCAGATTGGAATGACATGGTATATCGGGGTGAGTGGCGACAAGCCATCAAGGATCTTCACTCAACAAATAATTTTCCAGAATTCACGGGAAGAATTTGTCCTGCACCTTGTGAATCCTCTTGCACCTTAAATATAACTGATAGCCCCGTAACTATCAAATCTATTGAATGCGCTATCGTAGATAAGGCATGGAAAAATGGCTGGATTCAACCTCAGAAAGCTAATCATTCTACTGGTAAGAAAATTGGTGTTGTTGGCTCAGGTCCTGCTGGAATGGCAGCAGCACAACAGTTGATAAGGGCAGGCCATGAAGTTCATTTGTATGAAAAGAATGGTAAAATTGGAGGATTGCTACGATATGGAATACCTGATTTTAAATTGGATAAGCAGCATATTGATAGAAGAATAACTCAAATGTCAGATGAGGGAATAATTTTCCATACTGATGTCCACGTGGGAGTAGATTTTTCAGTAAAAAAGATGCTTGATAAACATGATGCGATTATTTTAGCTGGGGGTGCAGAAAAACCACGGGATTTGCCAATACAAGGTAGGAATTTTAATGGCATTCATTATGCGATGGATTTTCTCCCGCAACAAAACAAACGAAACGGTGGAGAAAAAGAGCAATTTTCAAAAGAGATATTAGCATCAGGTAAAAATGTAGTTGTAATCGGTGGAGGCGATACCGGATCTGATTGCATAGGAACTTCCATAAGGCAAGGAGCCATTTCTGTAACCCAACTAGAGATCATGCCTCAACCGCCTATGAAAGAAAATAAACTTGTAACCTGGCCTAATTGGCCCCTAAAAATGAGAACATCGTCTAGTCAAGAGGAAGGAACTGAGAGGGAGTTCTCGGTGATGACCCAAATTTTTGAAGGTGATGGGGATGGTAGTGTTAAGAAACTCCATTGCATAAAAGTTGATAAAGATTTTAAGCCTATACCGGGATCCGAATTTCAACTAAAAGCAGATCTTGTTTTGCTTGCTATGGGATTTGTATCACCGATATATGACGGAATGCTTGAGGATTTGAACATAACTTTAGATAGTAAAAACAATGTGTTGGCTGATACAGTTAACTATAAGACAAGTTGTGAAAAAATCTGGACTGCAGGCGACATGAGAAGAGGTCAATCTCTCGTTGTTTGGGCTATTAGAGAGGGTAGACAATGTGCTCGTGCTGTCGATGAATATTTAATGGGGAGTACACTCCTTCCTCGATAGTATCAGAGAGACACGAGAGGTTACTAGACTTATTTTAAAAACTTAGGCTATTATGGTTTTATACCAAAAAATATTTCGCTCTAAAGATATTCCTCTGAACATTTCTCATTTTCTTGATCATTTTGTTATGCTCATTTTTGCCAAGGCTGCTTTTGATTCAGCGGTGTTTTTTGGGATTAAATATGCTGAAATCATTCTTTATGGTACTTTAGGACTTATACTTTTTGGTGCAGCTGCCCCTGTGGCTTCAATCTTAGCAGAGAGATACTCTCGGAGATTAATGTTATGTATCTTTCCTCTAGGAGTAGGTTGTTCGTCTATTCTAGCAGGCTTATCTCAAAATTTAATGCAATTAGGAATCTCTCTAAGTTTAATAGGACTCTTTGCATCTATATACCATCCAGTTGGAATAGCTATGCTCATGAAAAATAAAGAAAATTTGGGCTTTAGGCTTGGCCTAAATGGTGTTTGGGGGAATATGGGGGTGGCAGCGGCACCTCTAATTACAGGTTTATTGATCATTATGGGCAATTGGCGATTTGCGTTTGTTGTTCCAGGGATCATTTGTTTGTTATTTGGGTTTTGGTTGATTTATTCAAAATATAACGAGGAAGAGTTTTCACAAAAAGTAAAGAGTAATATTGATTTCGAAACCTTTTCCGATGGTTGGAAGGTGGCTATGCTGGCCCTTGGTTTCATTACGGTTGCTGGAGGTTTTACGTTTGGGGCTTTAACATTCTTGATCCCACGTTATTTTGAAGTATATTTAACGCAAATCTCTGAAAATGTTGCATTCACTGGATTATTAGCTGCCGGTGTTTATGGAATAGCATCTTTTTCACAAATTGTTTCTGGCTGGGTGATTGATAGAAGAGACTATAGAGGAGTGTTACTTTTCATAGGGGTAGGCCAGATAATATTTATTTATTCTGCGTCACAGACCGAAAACTTTATGTTATTGTTTACAATAATTTTTGGGATGGCATTTGTTTTTGGACAGATCCCTATAGGTGATGCGATACTGTCTGCATATATCCCTGACAAATATAGAAGTCAATTTTTGAGTATAAAATTTCTGTTGAACCTGTGCATAGGTGCGATGATTTTACCTATTACAAGTATCTTATTGACCACAGGGTACGAGTTAAATTTCCTTTTTGTAATATTGAGTTCTGTGCCAGCATTAGTGGTATTGGGGGCCGTCATCTTGCCAGTAAGAGAAATTCGTGAAATAATAAAAGAACCTTGATAATGAATAATGAAAACTAATTCTATTTTGGGTTTTTATGCAAAGCAGTGAACTGTTAGCAGAGAAATTAGTTAAGAAAGCTGTGCTTCTTGCTGATGGTGCAATGGGAACAAGTTTATTTGAACTTGGACTGAAATCTGGTGATGCACCAGAAACCTGGAATACACTTCAGTCATCAAAGATAAGAATGCATTACCAATCTTTTATAGAATTAGGTTGTGACATTATTTTAACCAATTCCTTTGGTGGAAATTCCTTGAGGCTACACTTGCATGGTTTGTCAGATAGGGCTTTTGAACTTTCTAGAATCTCTGCAGAAATTGGACGCGATTTAATTGACAAAAATAATAACGAAGTTGTCTTAGCTGGTTCTGTAGGCCCTACGGGGGAGTTAATCAAACCTATCGGAAAACTCAGTTATAAAAATGCAGTAGAAGTCTTTCACGAACAGATAGAAGGATTGAGGGCAGGTGGGGTTGATGTAATTTGGGCAGAAACATTATCGGACCCAGCCGAATATACAGCCGTTTCGGAGGCCGCGTCTCTTGCCAATGTCCAATGGTTTGGAACAATGAGTTTTGATACCAAGGGTAATACGATGATGGGGTTTACTCCTTCAAATTTGGTGAGTTTGATTGAAGATCTACCATTGAAACCAATTGCAGTAGGGGCGAATTGTGGGGTTGGTCCAGCGGATCTAGTACGGACTATCTTAGACATGAAAGATGCTAGTTTGCCCCTGATTGCTAAAGCTAATGCTGGCATTCCAGAATTTATTGATGGAGAAATTTTTTATAATGGCGTACCGAGTTTGATGGCAGAGTATGCGCTTTTAGCAAAAAGAGCAGGAGCTAAAATTATTGGAGGATGTTGTGGTACTTCAGTTGCGCACATTAAAGCGATAAATACTGCTCTATTAACGTCTACAGATGATTCACCCCCGTCATTACAAGAAATCGAAGCTAAACTAGGACGATTCTCTGGTAACCCAGGTACACGGGTTCGAAGAAAGAGAAATAGAAGAAATCGTTAACTTAATATTAATTCTTGACTGATTTGTAATTTGTTTCTGAATAAAATTGAATAATAATAGAAAATACTGAAGAATAATCAGAGTTATGTTTTTGTAACGGTTATAACATTAATTTTGCTTGAGCCAATTAAGAATTTAGCAACCTTTTTGTAATAAGTAAATTAAAGCCGGTTGTCACTATTATCAGCAATACAAATGGTAAAAGCGAGCCAGAAAATAAGAATCCAATTAGGGATGCGAGCGGTAATGCAATCAAGGTCGTGCTAGTACCAATTACTGCGGATGCAGTGCCAGCTATATGCCCCATTGGAGAAATTGCCATGGCATTCATATTTCCAAAAATAGTTCCAAAGACGAAGAAATTTGGCAAAAGAACGGACATGACCGTATAAATGTTTGTTGTCTTGCCTATTAATAAGAATATTAGAGAAATGACTGCCCAAATCAAACTAAATTGTAAAGAAACCTTTACAATTTTTGCAGGATTAACCTTGGTTACTAATCTAGCATTTATAATTGATCCAAGTCCCACAGTTAGTGCACCTGCACCAAAATATAGAGAGAAATAAGGACCAACAGACAAGTGTTCTTGAAATAACGGTTGAGAAATATTCAAGAAACTCATTAAAACTCCAAACGTGAGTCCAGCTGCTATAGTATAAGACCTGCTAATCTTGGATTTGAAGACTTCCATTATTCCATTTATAACTCCTTGGAAATTTAAACGTCTTTTTTGGCTGTTAGTTTCAATATGAAACATCAAGATCCAAGATCCCAATAAAAGACATAAAATTAAAATGATTATTGGTATGAATTGCCATGATAAGGTCGTAATAATTAATTGTCCTATCGATGGCGCCAAAACTGGTACTAAAATAAATATTGTACTTACTAAAGACATTAATTTTGCTAACTCATTACCCGAATACAAATCGCGTGCGATAGCTCTCGAAACAACTACTGTTGCACCAGCCCCCACACCTTGAAAAAACCTACACAAAAGAAATAAGTAATAATCAGTCCCCAGAATAGATATAAGGTTGCCCAATCCAAAAATTAATAAGCCTATTATTGTAGTCCTCTTTCTGCCAATACTGTCTGAAATTGGTCCAAAAACTAATTGACCAGCTGAAATCCCGAAGAACACAGTAGTAATAGTCCAATGACCATGATGTGAATCCACATTATAATGAGACTTTATCATTGATAGTGCGGGTAGTATTGTATCAATACTTAATGCACCCATAGCCATGAGGCTGGAGACTAAGAATATAGATTTTACTCCATTCATATTTGTGACCTTTCTTAAGGTTATATTACTAGGCTAAAGTTTTTAAATAAAGTTCTGTCCTAGATATGTAGCAATACTTTTCTCACTCAGGTTATGCGAAATCTTTGTTTGGGTGGCTACTTTAGTATTGAGTTCTTACTAAGTATTATGATTTACTTGAATGTACCAAAAGTATAAGAATTCTTATATCAGGAGGTTGGAGTATGGTTTGTTTGCCGTTAGTTACTTATTATGACTGAACGACAGATGCAATATGTCCTAGCAAGTTATCGAATTTTATAGTTAGAAAATTTGGGAAAGACAATCGACAAGCTTGAAGAAGCACTAAAGGAAGAGGGTTTGTCCAATTTGGGTTCATTTGAGATCAACCCAAAGGATACAATCCTTCAGGGGTTTGAAACCTTACTATTAATTGGTCCCGATGAGCCACACTTTTGGGAAATATTTGAGAATTCCTATGAATATAAACACATAAAGAAGGATCCTTTAGACGAATGGTCTAAGAATAAAATTGGTGAATTAGCGAAAAAGTTTGGGGCTAAGCCTTTTTTCCCTTTTCAGGAAAATCCTATGTTGCCTTTTTATAGCTGGGCATTAAGAACTAGACGGATTTGGGAGAGTCCGGTCAGGCTTTTGGTTCATGACATTCGTGGACTAATGGTTTCTTTTCGTGGAGCATTAGCATTTAAGCAAGATTTCAAAAACGATGTGCTTGAAAGTTTAAATAGTTCCCGTCCTTGCGATAAATGTACTGCTCCATGCGTTTCTGCTTGCCCAGCTCAAGCACTTACACAGGAAAAGTATGATGTGGAAAAATGTCAAAAGTATATTCAAAAACTACACAATGATTCTTGCATGCAGGGATGTTTAGTTAGGAGGTCTTGCCCAGTTGGAAATTTCCTAAGGCCACAAGAACAGTCAAGTTTTCATATGCAATCATTTGTTAGGTGAATAGATGACAAAAAAAGTTTTAATTGTTGGAGTAGGTGATGGGTTAAGTGCTTCATTAGCCAGAATATTTAGGGTGAATGGATTTTTGGTAGGCCTAGTATCCAGAAACATGAAAAATATTGAAAGCTTAGGAAGTGAGGTCAATGGTAAATTATTTCAGTGTGATGTATCTAATTCATCCAATGTTGAAAACCTCTTTTTGGATATAGATGAGCGCTTTGGGGCATTAGATCTTGTGGTCTTTAACCCCTCAAAACGCGCTCCAGGAGCCATCACTGATTTGTCAGTTGACGAGGTGAAGAATGCTTTAGATATAACTTGTTTGGCGGGATTTTTGGTCGCACAACAAGCTGCAAAAAGAATGATAAAGCGAGGTAGTGGCGCTATTTTTTTTACTGGGGCAACGGCATCTGTAAAAGGATTTCCAGAATCATCAGTTTTTGCGATGGGTAAATTTGGTTTGCGTGGATTGGCACAATCATTAGCTAGAGAACTCCATCCTAAAAACATTCATATTGGACATATCATTATTGATGGCTCTATTGCTAGATTTACTGGAACAGAAGAGGAAAATCCCAAGATTCATTTAAATCCGGATGAGATAGCAAAGAGTTACCTGCAGTTGTTTTTTCAAGATAAAAGTACGTGGTCTTGGGAATTGGAGCTAAGGCCATGGCTAGAAAATTTTTAATTATCGATAGTTTTAATCAAAATAATTCTCGTTGATAGTCCACAATAACAAAATTTCATCTTAATGCTTCTATGCCATAAGCTAATTCCGTAATGGGGGTCCAAAACAGGAGAGAGTTCGAAAACAAGCAACAAAATCCAATTGGTATAAAATTAGAGAAAGAGTTTGCAAAAAAAATAATAGTCACCAAGTGTCCCCAATAAAAAACAAATAATAGCAGGCAAATAAAAAGTTGGGAGCAGATTAGCCCTAAGGGCGTCGCTTAAGTCTAAAGCTAAGATATTGAGAAATAACAGTGCTGGTAGAGCAATATTTTGGGCAAATTTTGCAAGGATATTTACCCCATTATACGTAATCAATTTAAATGCTGTTGCAAAATAAACAAAGGTAACAATGATGAATGCTGACACAATGATTGTAGATATAGTTTGAAACGTTCCACTATTTTTTATGCGTAAACAGTAAGCCCATCAAATGCGGGTAGCACATTATGAGGTGTTTCTTTCTTAATGATCTCATAATCTAAATCATTATGCATATTTGTTAGATAGGCTCTTCGCGGTTTTAATTTCTCGATCCATCCAAGGGTTTTTTCTAAATGTGCATGAGCTGGGTGAGGGGTCCGTCTTAGGGAATCTATAATTAAGATGTCTAGGTTTTTTACACGTTCCCAAGAGCGATCATAAAAATCCGATATATCAGGTATGTATGCCATATTAGCAATTCGGAAACCAAGAGCGTCTATGTTTCCATGTTGGACTAGTAGAGGTTCAATTAGAACTTCACCACCTTGACCTTGAATTGTAAAGTTTTCCTCTATTTCATTTAATGACAGTATGGGAGGATAATTAGTACCTTTTTCTTGTTTAACAAGGTACGCAAAAGATTCTTTGATCCTTGTTAAAGTCTTTAAGTTTGCCCATGTCGGCACCATACTTCTCCTTTTAAAGAAGATCATTCTGAGGTCATCAATCCCATGCATGTGATCTGCATGAGCATGGGTGAAAATTACCCCATCTAAGGCATCAATTTTTGCCTGTAATAGCTGTTGACGTAGGTCTGGACTGGTATCTATTAAAACTTTTGTTTGCCCAAATGGCGTTTGAGATTTGATTAGAAGGGAGCATCTCAGGCGATAGTTCTTGGAGTTCTTGGGGTCACATATGCCCCACCCATCACTAAGTCTTGGAACTCCGCCAGAAGAGCCACAACCTAAAATCGTAAAGGACAATTTACAGTCATTTTTGTTAATCAATCTTTTATCTTCCAAAACAAGGTTTCAAAATTTTTAGTAGTCGCATTTCGGAAATCCGCTTCATTTAGGCCTAAAATTTCTGCACCTTTTTTGCAGGTGCTAGTAACAAAGGATGGTTCATTTCTTTTACCACGGAATGGTTTCGGTGCAAGGTAGGGACTATCAGTTTCAATAAGGATCCGATTAATTGGCACTTTAGCGAAAATATTAGTCAGTTCAATGCTACTAGGAAATGTCACAATACCTGACATTGACAGGTAAAAGCCTAAATCCAAAGCACTTTTTGCCAATACTGAACCAGAGGCAAAGCAGTGCATTACTGCTTTAAAAGGTTTTTTGTTACATGCTCTCACTAAAATTTCTCTCATGTCTTCGTCAGCTGCTCTTGAGTGAATAATGAGTGGCAAACCTATATCTTGAGAAAGTTCAATATGCTCTATAAAAGATTTTTTTTGCAGTGCGGAGGTTTCTTGAGTGTAGTAGTAATCTAAGCCGGTTTCTCCTATCCCTATCATTTTTTTGTGTTCTGCAACTTGTAGTATATATTTCTGAGGGATTTTCTCTTTACCTACATTCAGGGGGTGTAACCCGAAAGCAAAGTATACGAGATCATAATGCTCAGCTATCTTTATTGTTTTATCTAGGTTGGATATTTTTGTACAAATGGTTAATATTTTTGTAACTCCAGCTAACTTAGCTCTTTCAATGACGTGAGGAAGATCTTCTCCAAAGTCATCGAAATCTAAATGACAGTGGCTGTCTATTAACGGTCTGTTCTCACTCATGGATTTGGCTCAAGCTTCTTTTTTGTTCGACACCTTAAATCTAAGTAATATTTTTTCAATTTTAAGAAAAGCTTTTAATATAGTGGTTACTGGGTCCAGGTTTATTTTTTCTGCTTTTTCGAAATCGTTAATTAATGATGAGTGAAGCCAAGCAAATGGAAAATAAGGTTCAGAATAATTGTTATATAATTCTACAATTTCTTTTTCTTCAGCCATTTGTTTTCCAATATCCTTTTCTACCAATGCCTTTGATATTCTTGACAAGGCTAAAAGTATTAATTCTTTAATGAAGGTATGACATTCTTTTTGAGCACCTAAATGATTGTTTTGATCAAGCAAGTACCATATTTCTTTGCGGTTCATTTCATTATTAAAATTTATAACCTCTAGTATTCTCTTAAAAAGGGTAAAACCATTATTAAAGATGAAATCCATCGCTTTACTTATAGAGCCATTTGTTAGTGAGAACAGGCTGATTAAATTATCCTTTTCATTATCAAAATGTCTGAGGCCTAATAATACTTCTTCAAACTCGGGTTGCTTAAGAAAAGAGCATCCTAATAGCCTGCATCTAGACGTTATCGTGGGAACTATGTTCTGCTTGTTGTTACAAATTAAAAAGAATACACCTCCTTTGGGGGGTTCCTCGAGAACCTTCAACAATGCATTTGCTGCTGAATTACTTAAGTCATCAATTGGATCAATTATTACAATTCGCCACTGAGATGCAATATTAGTCAGAGAAAAGAAATGGTTAATTTTTCGAACTTCATCAATAGAAATATCTTGGAAAAATTTTTTTTTGCTTTTGTCAAATTGTTTTCTACAAAGAAATATACTGGGTTCTGATAATGCCTCAATTCTCTGTGAGACTAAGCCCTTGTTTTTTTGATTTGAGGGACCTTGGTTCTCTAATAAAAACTTTGCTATTTGCCAAGCTAGAGTGGCTTTACCTACGCCTTTTGGTCCATGTATTAACCAGGCATGATGCATTTTACCTGATCTATAGCTATCAAGAAATGCTTCTTTTACAAGTTTATGCCCAACCAATTTTTTGGTTCTTCGGGGATGTGGGGTATATGGGCCTTTGTCCGACTCAAATTCTTCTATAATATTCTTTTCCATGGGGCTAATCAGATAAGTTCAGATGGTCTGATACTTCCTTCCAAACGAGTTCATGTGTGGCCTCAATCCCGCCATTCCCGTCAATCATATGGAATCTATCAAGTTCCTTGGCTAAGCTCTGATATCTTAATCTAGCTTTTTCCTGAAATTCTAAACCAAACATTTCAAATCTATCCTCCTTTGTACTTCTTTTTAACCCCCTAGAAAGGGATTTTTGAGGATCAACGTCTATTAATAAAGTCAAATCGGGTTCCAACCCCACGACTAACTCATTTAGATTCTTGATCAGGTTAATTAATTCCAAATTGGTTCCGCCTTGGTAAACCATTGTGCTATCAGAAAACCTATCACAAATGACTGTTGTATTAGAGCTTAGAGCCGGTAAAATGCATTTTTCTAGATGATGTTTTCGGGAAGCAAAGAATAAAAGTGTTTCTGTTGTTGGAGACCAACGATCTCGTTTGCCTTGAACTAGAAGATTTCTGATTTCCTCTGCCCCTTTGACGCCACCTGGTTCCCGAGTTAGCAACACTTTTTTACCAAAAGTCACGAGTTTCTTTTCTAGAAGAATAGCTTGGGTAGTTTTCCCGGAACCATCAATGCCTTCTAATGTGATGAAGTAGCCTGACAATTTATTAGCCTAATTTCAATTGAAAACATCATTTATTTTAACAAACCTGAGAGCATTTAATAGGCCCGCCCTGACAGTTGCCTGGATTCTTTTTGTAAATCCACCTGCTCCTATATTAGAAGGGCTCAAAAGTGGGTGTTCAATTATTCTTTCCTCACTACCAGGAATAAAACTAGGAGCCTTAATCCTAAGAATGCCAATCTGATCATTAATCCTGATCGGTGCGCTGACTGGTATTTCAACTTCAACTTCTGCTTGAACAGCGTTCTTTCCTCCGTATGGGACAAGAATTCGAATTTTCTTGGGAGTTATCAAATTGACATGGTTCTCCTCACCTATCCACACTGGTGCCTTACCAAGAACATGATTTTTTGGAAACAAATCAATTGTCATGAAATCCCTAAAGGCCCAGTTTATAATTTTTTCGCTTTCAAACCTTCTATCGTTGCTGGAATTTAATCCTGTTAAGACAAAACTGATACGCCTATTTCCAAGGTTACTTGATCCTACTAATCCATATCCAGCTTCTTCAGTATGGCCAGTTTTAAGGCCATCGGCTCCAACATCCATCTTAAGTAGCGGGTTTCTGTTTGATTGTTTTATTCCATTCCAGGTGTATTCTTTTTCTTGAAAATATTCGTAGTATTTTGGGTATTTTTCGCGGATATAAATAGAAAGGTTCAGTAAGTCTCTGACACTCATTACGTGCCCAGGTGAAGGCCATCCCGTAGAATTAGTAAAATGTGAATTCTTGAGCCCTAAATCTTTTGCTTTCAAATTCATTCTGGCAACGAAACTATCTTCCGTTCCATTTAGCCCCTCAGCTAAAGCAATACATGCATCGTTTCCTGATGCTACGGTAATTCCACGAATTAGATCTTCTACACTTACCAGCTGATTTTCCTCGAGAAACATTTTTGATCCACCTTTTTTAAATGCCTTTGCTGAGACACGAAAAGTGGTGTCAAGATCTATCCGCCCTTCTTCTAATGCTTCAAATGCTAGTAGCAAAGTCATTAGTTTTGACATTGATGCTGGAGGGCGTGGTTTATCAGCTTCTTTCTCGAGAATAACAGACTGGGTAGTTTCATCATAGACTATGGCAGATTTGGCGGTGGTATCAAAACTATAAGCAATGTGGCTCCAGCAAAAAATTGTTACTGCAAAGATTGACATATTGCATATTTTTTGGCGGAACATTTCAAATACATTTGCAAATGAGTGAAATGGATAATTATTAGACATAGAACCTCAAGTAATTAGTTTTTCGCCATTAGCTTCAGAATATTAGGTCAAATCGATTAAATTAAGACGGACATTATTCTTTACATATTTTACATTAATAGCCATGTTTAGTCACTAATCGATTTTGGTGTCACAAAATTTTCTAAGTTACCGCAATTATTTGTTAAATCATTCCAGTTCTTGCATCTAAGCTTGATTACTGCAACACCACAGGTTGGGTATTTTTTTTCCAAATTTTTATAATGTCTACTAAAGTTATTTGGATTTGCCAGATATTTGCAGAATTCTTGCATTGCGGGATTATGTCCAACAATGATAATTTTCTCAAACTCGTTGTTAATTTTTCTAACATAATTGCATAGCCTATCAGCCTCAAATGTATATAGTTCGGAGACCACATCATTTTTATGAACACTCGTTACATGCGAGACAATTATGTCTGCGGTTTGAACAGCTCTGCGCGCGCTTGACGAAAAAACTTTGTCGACTATACCAACTTTGGAACTAAGGTGTGAAGCAATGGACTTAGCAGCTATTTGGCCCCTAAAGTTTAAAGGCCGGCTATGGTCTTCCCCCACAAAGGTATTTTTACTGTATGGAGACCATGAAGATTTTGCATGACGAACTAATATTAATTCTTTTGCCATTGAAGATCCGTTAAGTAGAAGTTCTAAGTTTATTAAATGATTCTTTATTTGGCGCTTCTTTGAGTAAAAGTAAATGTATCGAGATCGTTTACGTTAGATTATAACGTATATTATTTAAAGGTTTTTCTACAAAGTAATTTTTGTTACAATTTCATTTGATTTTGTTGGGGCCTTAGAATGGAAGTATTTAATTCAGGTAAAACAATAATCCATTTTCGAGATGTGGGTCCTCGGGATGGAAAAGTAGTAGTCTTTGCAAATTCGTTAGGCACAGATATGCGACTATGGGATAAAACCCTGAAAAAAATGCCACTTAATATCAGAACAATAACTTACGATAAAAGAGGGCACGGGCTTTCTCAGGAACCTGATTTAGAGTTTTCGATCGTAGATCTTGCTGCAGATATATTGGAGCTATCTGAGTATCTTAATTTAAGGAATGTCACATTTGTAGGGATATCAATAGGTGGAATGATAGCGCAAGTCTTAGCCTCAAAGAGACCTGACATTATTTCGAAATTGGTCTTGTGCGACACTGCCGTAAAAATAGGTAGCAAAGATGTCTGGGATCAACGGATAGGATCAGTCAAGAAAAAAGGAATCCGTAGTATTTCTTCATCGATTCTGGAGCGGTGGTTTTCTAAGCATTATATTTCCCAGAACTTGAGCGAGATAGAGCTTTTGCGTCGAATGCTACATAATACTTCATCGTCAGGATATATTGAGTGTTGCAGGGCTATTAGTAACGCTGATTTAACTTCTTTTGCCTCTTCGATAAAACAACCTACACTATTGCTGGTGGGTGAGAATGATGTTTCAACTCCTCCAATTTTAGTAGAAGAGACCAGCAAAATTATCTCAGGTAGTGAGTTAAAGGTTATTAGGGAATCTGGTCACTTGCCATGCATTGATAACTCTGATGAATTTATCAAACTACTTAATAATTTTTGTGAAAATTAATTAGTGGAGACGACATGAAATCCAAATTTGATATTGGCCTGGAAACGCGTAAAGCAATTCTTGGCAAAGATCACTTAGACAAAGTGAAGAAAAATATTTCCGAGTTAGATAAGGACTTTCAGAAGTTCATTACAGAGTATGCGTGGGGAGATGTTTGGTCTGATCCCAAGTTGTCAAAAAGAGAAAGATCAATGTTAACTTTAGCTATTCTTGCATCGCAAGGGAATCATGAGGAGTTGAAGCTACATATAGCTGCGTGTAAAAATACAGGAACTTCCCTTGGAGATATGATCGCAACAATGATGCATGTAGCAATATATGCGGGTCTACCTAAGGCCAACTTGGCAATAAAACTGATTAAAGAAGAAACAAAAATTTGGGACTAAATTATGGGTGAAAAAGGTAGTATTCTTCAAGGTTTAATTTATCCCCGCGATAAAAACAGACATCCAAAAGCTCTGACCCCTAATTATAAATCTACGTTATATAGATCACCACAGATGCCCCCACTCCCATTGGAGAGCACTATAAGTGAAGTTACTGGACCTGTATTTGGGCATAATACCATAGGAGAATTTGATAGTGACTTGACGAGAAATTTTAGTACTGGAAATGAGATGGCAATTGGCGAACGAATCATTGTGCATGGAAAAGTTTTCGACGAAAACGCAAACCTTATGCCAAATGTTTTGATTGAAGTCTGGCAGGCTAATGCTGGGGGTCGTTATCGGCATTTTAATGACAACTATAAAGTGCCATTGGATCCCAATTTTGGAGGTTGTGGTCGCTGTATTACAGACAAGAACGGATGCTATTCATTTTATACTATCCGCCCGGGTGCTTATCCGTGGCCAAATGGAGGCAATGATTGGAGGCCTTCCCATATCCATTTTTCTATATTTGGTAGGAGCTTTGCTCAGCGACTTGTAACGCAAATGTATTTTGAAGGAGATCCCTTAATTAATCTATGCCCTATAGCTCAAACAATCAAGGATCCCAAGGGTTTAGAATCTCTCATAGCCAATTTAGATATGGGGAATACCATTCATATGGATGCAAGAGCGTATAGTTTTAATATAGTCCTAAGGGGTAAAGACTCCACAATTTTTGAAAACAAGCTGAATGGAAATTAATGCGTAGATTAGATAGATTTAAAGAAACTCCAAGTCAGACAGCAGGTCCTTACCTTCATATTGGTTGCCTCCCAAGCAAAGTAGGTATTAATTCTCCAATGGAAATGAATTTGGGGAATGTTTTGGCTTCTGAAAATGCAAAGGGACAAAAGATTACTGTAGGTGGTAAAGTTTTTGACGGAAAGAATAGTCCAATAAAAGATGGCATGGTTGAAATTTGGCAAGCAGATGCTGATGGGATATATAAATCAAACCACTCAAAATCATATCAATCTGATCCAAACTTTAATGGTTGGGGAAGATCTTGTTGTGATTTTGAGACCGGTTTGTGGGAGTTCAAAACCATAAAGCCAGGCCCAATAATGCTGGAGAATGGGCAATTTATGGCTCCTCATATATCCTTCTGGTTTGTTGCCAGAGGTGTTAATTTAGGGTTGAATACCCGTATGTATTTTTCCGACGAGGAGTTTTTGAATAAATCAGACCCAGTACTAAAAAAAATTAAAAGAAAAACAAAAATTAAAACACTAATGGGCATAGAAATAACTCCTAACTATTATGAGTTTAATATCTACCTACAAGGATCTAGTGAAACAATTTTCTTTGAAATTTAGGGTAAAGGAATAATTTTATGGAAGATAACCCGTGTATAATATGTGTTGCCATCACTGGCTCTGTACCTCGGAAGGAAGACAATCCGAACATTCCCATAAGCGTTGATGAGCAAATTGAAAGCACACATGAAGCATTTGAAGCAGGAGCAAGCATAGTTCACTGTCATGTTAGAAATGAAGATCAAAGCGTTAGTTCTGATCCAATTCTCTTTGCAAAACTTCAAGAGGGCATTGAAAAGCATTGTTCTGGAATGGTTATACAATTCTCTACAGGAGGTCGATCTGGGAAGGGTAAGGAGAGAGGAGGAATGCTGCCTATTTCTCCTGATATGGCTTCCTTGACAGTTGGTTCCAATAATTTCCCCACCCGAGTTTATGAAAACTCCCCAGAATTAATAGATTGGCTGGCGAAGGAAATGGTTAAATATGGCGTACAGCCGGAAATAGAGGCGTTTGATCTATCTCATATTTTTCAAGCTGCAAAAATGTATAATGAAGGAAAATTGAAAGGAAATCCTTATATTCAATTTGTCATGGGGGTTAAAAATGCAATGCCTGTTGATAGAGATGTTTTTGAATATTATATCAAAACTGTTAATAGAATTCTACCTAGTGCAAATTGGTGCGCAGCAGGTATTGGAAAGCACCAAAAAACTATAAACCAATGGTGTATTGAACTTGGCGGGCATACAAGAACTGGAATGGAAGATAACATAAGATTAGACAAAGAAAATCTCGCCCCTTCGAATGCCTCTCTTGTGAACTTGACTAGTGAGATTTGTGGCATGTATGGTCGGTCTGTGGCTACCTGGGAACAAACTAGAGAAATTCTAAATATCCCATTAAAAAATTAATAATTATGAATTAATGCCAAACATACTTGATAATACTTTTCTGGGAGGAGCTTATTCTGACCCAGAAATCTCTAGTATCCTGTCTAAACAATCTTGTTTAATGGCAATTATTGAATTTGAAATCAGTGTTGCAAAGGTTCAAGGGGAACTTGGGTTGATTCCAGTAAAAAATGCAAAGTCAATCCAGAAACGATTGAAAACCATTAAAGTAAGTGACCTTAGCTTTCATAAATTCTTAAAGGCAGACGGTATTATTATCCCAGAATTAGTTAAGTACATAAGGCAAGAATATTTGTCGATTGACGATTCTAAATACTTGCACTGGGGTTTGACTTCACAGGATGCCATAGACTCAGCCAGGTGTCTTCAATTGAAGGATTATTTTAATGTACTTGAATCACGTTTGAATTCTTTCTTAAACCTTGGCGCAGAAAAAGCTCAAGACTACAAATATGTTACGATAGCTTCACATACTCGAGGCCAGGTTGCAGGCATCACCAGTTTAGGTGCAAAATTATCAACAAACTTTTTTCCAATATTGAACCAAAATATAAAACTATCAAAACTTAAGCTTGATGTGTTACAGGTTAGTTTGGGTGGAGCGTCTGGCACTTCAAATACTTTCAAAGATCTTTTCCCTGTTTTACTTAAGGGGGTGGCAAAGGAATTAAATTTAAGCGCTCCCACAATTTCCTGGCATAACAATAGAGAAGGGTTTGTTGAGTTGGGTTCAATTCTGACAATTATTTGTTCCTCCTTTGGAAAATTTGGTGCAGATATTTTATGGATGAATCAAAGCGAAATTCAAGAAATGGAATTATCCACTGTTGGAAAATCATCTGCAATGCCCCATAAACAGAACCCTATTATTCCCGAAATTTTAATGTCTCTGGCGGATATAGCCAATGCATTAAATGGATTGTTAGGCTCATCTATGTTGCACAAAAATGAGCGAGATGGAGTTGCATGGACAAAAGAAATAATAGCCTTGGAGCAAATCATGTATTGTGCGGGCATTGCCTGCGGATTAGGTCTGAAGTTATTACAAACAGTGAACCCGCGCAGAGACAATATTGATAGAAATTTTGAAAGGAATAGAGGTTTAATTTTTGCTGAGAGCGCTGTTACTTTTCTTTCTTCAATGTATAAGGACTTTGACGCTTTGAGTATTGTTTCAGAAGCAATAAGAAATGTTAACACTAATCAAAGCACACTTTTGGTCGAATTAGAAAAACTGACTGAACATAAAGTTGACTTCAGTAAAGTATTTGACCCAGTAGCAAATCTTGGTCAGGCACCTGAGATAGTAAGAATTTTCTGCAATAAAGTAAGAAATACATGTAATAATTAAATAATGGGCTAAATTTTTTTATGAGAGAACTTAATTGAAAAGGCTCTTTAAACGATTAATATGGAACTCCAACATAATTCTCCGCCAGAGCTTTTCTTGCAAGAATAGAATCTGATAGTTCTTGCAGTTCTAGTAACTGTAGTTTTCTTTCAATAGAATTAATTTTAGCAGGGGTGTGAAGTAAATTAGTCATCCACTTACTGAATCGTATAGTTTGCCAAACTCTTGCTAAGGCTCTTTCAGAATATTGGTTTAAGCTATTTGATGAGCCTTTTTGATAGAAGTCAATAAAGGCGTTTGCTAGATAATGAATGTCAGAAAATGCTAAGTTTAGCCCTTTAGCACCTGTTGGCGGCATAATATGTGCAGCGTCACCTGCTAGAAACAATCTTTCCCATTGCATTGGTTCAACTACTATACTTCTCAAGCCTGTAAAAGATTTTTCGATAGATTCACCTATTTCAATTGTGGTTGAAAATTCATTGGGTAATCTTTTTTTCAATTCATCCCATATCTTTTCATCTGGCCAATCGGAAATATTTTCATGATTTGTAGTTTGCAAATAGTAACGTGAAAGATTTTCATTTCTCATGGATGCTAGAGCAAACCCTCTTTCATGACTAGCATAGATGAGTTCATCATGTGCTGGTTTGGTTTTGGACAAAATTCCTAACCAGCTATAAGGGTACTGTGTTTTGTGAACAGTCATTTTTTCTTTGGGAATGAAATTTTTACTAACTCCTTTTGAACCATCGCAACCTGCCACATAATCACAGATGATATGATAGGGCTTACCTGAAATTTCAAAGGACACCTGAGGATTCTTAGTAGTTAATCCTTGGATTGAAACATTTTTTGCTCCATGGATCACTGTTGCACCCAATTTATCATTTGCTTTATATAAATCAGTTGTTATTTCTGTTTGCCCATATACATATACTGATTTCCCTCCTGCCAAGGTCAGGTCTATCCTGAAATCTTTATTTTGGGATGAGATCAAGAATCCAGAATGTTTTATTCCTTCGCTTAACAACCTTTCTCCAACGCCTGCATTCTTGAGTAACTCCATAGACCCATATTCGATAACACCAGCTCTTATTCTGCTTAAGACATGATTTCGAGTTCGAGTTTCAAGTGTTATGACTTCAATATTTGCATTCATTAAAATTTGCGATAGGAGTAAACCTGCTGGCCCACCTCCAATAATCACTACTTGTGCTTTTAGGTTTTGATTTTTTGCTTTCATTGTTCTATTTGGATACTAGACTGTTCTCTTACTATATTACTAAGACTAGAAGGATGGAATTTACAACTTTAAAATCAGAAGCGTCTTTACATCATCTTGGAATTGAAAGTGGTGACCCAAGAATCTTGGCTGAATTCTATGCTAAAACTATGCAGATGAAAATGATATCATCAGATAATGGTACATGGCATTGCTTGGGGCCAAATCGATTATTGGTTTTTCTTAAAGGTAAAGGTCAAAGGCTGTCATTTGCTGCGTTTGCCTGTCGTGACGAACAAAGCCTAGATCAAATTAAATCTCGGGTCGATAAAGAAGGGTTGGATTGGAAACCCTTCAAGAGTCCTTTTTTAAAGGATGGAGCTTTTTCGGTGTTGGATCCAGATGATCATACAATCTCATTTGGAGTGCCGATAAAGATTAAGCAACAAAATGATAGTCTTTATGCCCCATTGCAGCACCTAACATTACAATCTTTAGATCTAGAAAAGTTTATAGACTTTTATGAAAATAAGCTAGGCTTTGCAGTTTCTGATCGTGTAATCAATTCTGATGGAGAATTAACGACCTGTTTTCTGCGTTCTAACAGAGAACATCACAGTTTGGCTTGTTTCAAATCACAAAGAGTTGGAATGGATCACCATAGCTATGAGGTTGGTGACTGGAATTTGATTAAGGACTGGTGTGATCATTTCTCTAATTTAGGGGTTAAATTGTTTTGGGGTCCCGGTCGCCATGGTCCTGGAAACAATTTGTTTACCTTCATACAAGATTGCGATGGGAATAAATTGGAAATATCTGCAGAACTAGAAATTGTAACGGATAGAAAACCGGTAGACTGGCCACATGAAGCTCGGACTTTAAATCTTTGGGGTGATGCTCTGATGCGGTCATAGAGTACAAATTTATAAATAACAATGAAATCAACGATTGTGAGGGTGACATGCGATTAGTGAGCTTTTTAAGATTAGGTAAGGCAACTTTTGGGATTGAAAAAAAAGAGGGTATTATTGATCTTGGTGAAAGGTTAAAAGGAAAAGTAAGATCTAAAACCATTATGGAGATGCTAGCAACAAATGCTATTTCCTTAATTGAAAATTTAGATAATTTGTCCCCTGATTATTCTGTATCAGATATTGCTTTCCTACCTGTGATACCAGATCCCCGAAAAATACTCTGCATTGGTTTAAATTATGAAAAACATCGCTTGGAAACTAAGAGGGAGGTGTCAGGTTATCCGACAATCTTTACTCGGTTTGCAGATTCTCAGGTTGCCCATAATCAGTACTTAGTAAAACCGTATGAATCAGATCGATTTGATTTTGAAGGTGAGTTGGCTGTTATAATTGGAAAAGGGGGGAAAAATATTCAAGAAAAAAATGCAATGGACCATATAGCTGGTTATTCCTGTTATAATGATGGGAGCGTTAGGGATTGGCAAAGACACACTAGTCAATTCACTCCAGGAAAAAATTTTCCGAAGACCGGTGCTTTTGGTCCTGGTATGGTATTAAGGCAGTCAATACCTGATTATAGGCAGTTAAAAATCCAAACCCGCTTGAATGACAAAGTTGTTCAGGATTCTTGTCTTGATCAACTTATTTTTGATATACCCAGACTTATTGCTTACTGTTCGACCTTCACATGTCTTTCTGCTGGGGATGTAATTGTTACTGGTACCCCGGGTGGAGTTGGCGATAGACGTGACCCCCCATTATATTTAAAAGAGGGTGATAAGGTTGAGGTAGAGATTCCTGGAGTCGGTCTCTTAAGAAATAATGTAATAAATGAAAGTTCGCTTTAGCCAAAGTAAATTCTATCACAATGGATATTATAGATACTGATATCTTGGTTGTTGGTGCGGGTCCAACTGGTTTGGTATTGTCAAACATTTTAGGTGCCTACGGGATTGAATGCATTTTGGTTGAAAAAAATCCATCAACTGGTAAAGAGCCCAGAGCTGTCTCTGTAGATGATGAGTCCCTCAGAACTCTTCAAGCCATAGGAATAACAGAGTCTTTTTTACCGTTAGTTTCGAAAAATTATGGCTCACATTATCTTTCCCCAGCTGGAAAAACCTTTGCAATTGTTGAGCCTCAATTAAAGACGTATGGTTATTATAAGCGAAATGGTTTTGATCAACCGGAATTAGAAAACATCTTATTAAAAAATTTGCAGAAATATAATTGTGTAAAGATTTATTTTAACTCAACTCTTACGGAAATAATAAATAAAAAAAAATCAATTATTTCTCACATTTCATGCAAAAGAATCCCTATTAGCATTCAATCAAAATATGTCATTGCATGCGATGGAGGTAGTTCAGCTATTCGGAAAAAATTAGGAATTAAGTTAACGGGATTAAATTTTAACGAAAGATGGTTAATCATTGATCTCTTTGAGACAGCAAATAAATTCCGGCATACTCAAGTTCACTGTGATAGCAAGCGACCTTGTATCACATTGCCAGGTCCAAAAGGTATTAGGAGATATGAATTCAAGTTACAAGAAGATGAGTGTGAAAACGGCCATTGCAGCAAAGCTTTCTTAAGTGAACTACTTAGTAGGAAAGGTTATGAAAATAACGCGAGTGTCCGAAGAAAATGTATCTATACCTTCAATGCTTTAGTGGCAGATAAATGGAGCCAGGGGAATATCTTTTTAGCTGGGGATGCCGCCCATTTGTCACCGCCTTTTGCAGGTCAAGGTATGAATAGCGGTATAAGAGATGCCCATAACCTCGGTTGGAAATTGGCGTATGCAATAAAGTATAGCAATCCCAATATTTTAAAAAGTTACGAGATTGAGAGAAAGATTCATGTTTGGCAAATGATAAATATTTCAATCCTAATGGGAAGAATATTAGCTCCCAAAAGTATTTTTTCTGCTTTTTTTACTAGAGTAATATTCTTTATTTTGTCTTTATATACTCCAGCGTGGGCATATGTTTCACAAATGAAGTTCAAACCTAAACCTTATTTTAGTAGTGGTTTAATATGGAAGTCCTATGATAAAAAAAATAATAAAATGATAGGAAGGCTTTTCCCTCAACCCGTTGTGGAAGATGTTAATGGTAATCAGTTTCTTTTAGACAATTTGTTCAATAATGAGAGCGTCATCTTAATTTTTTCTGAAACTCCAGAAAAATCAATTAAACGAGACGTTATAACTAAGTTTAGAAAAAAGGGTGTCTTAATAATTGGTGTGACTCCCGAATGGATGAATCCAGTTCCTGCTGATTTTACAATAGTAAGGGATGTTTCAAGGCTTTTGTCTGACAAAAATTTTATAAATTATATTGATAGGGCTTTTTTTATTCGGCCAGATAGATACATAGCATCGATTTCGGCCTTGAATTCATTCGAAAGTTTTTTTCGAATTACTAAAACATTTCAAAATAAAGCTTGATTAATGCCTGCCCAGAAAGTTTAAATATCATTCATGACTAAGTTATGCAAACTTAAGAGTTTTAAAACAAAGATAAATATTTGGAGGATACATTGCTTAAGAAAATTAAATCAATTGTCGCTATAGGTTTTTTTGTATCTATTTTAACCAGTCCTTTATTTGCTGAAACCGTAGTGCTGAAATTTCATTCCTTTCCACCTATGCCCGCAAACTCAAATGCTAAGTTTGTAAAGCCGTGGGGGGATAAGATAGAGAAGGAATCAGGAGGAAAACTGAAAGTCGAGATATATCCAGCTATGCAGCTAGGAGGAAAGCCTCCTCAGTTAGTTGATCAAGTCAGAGATGGTGTCGTTGACCTCATTTGGACTGTTGCAGGCTATACGCCAGGTAGGTTCCCTAGATTGGAAGTATTTGATTTACCCTTCATGGCGTCATCGTCCTTGGCTACATCACAAGCAGCTCAAAATTATGCAGAAACTGTTGGGGCAGAAGATCTTAAAGATTATAAGATTTTGACTGTTCATGTCCATGCGCCAGGGAAAATACACACGAAAGATAAGCTTATTAAATCTGTTGATGATCTCAAAGGGTTAAAGATGAGAGGGCCTACGCGCGTGATCAGTAAGATGCTTGAAGGGCTCGGTGCCACACCTGTTGGAATGCCTGTGCCCCAGGTTGCCCCCTCCTTATCAAAGGGTGTGATTGATGGAATGGTTGTGCCGTGGGAAATCATGCCATCCTTCAAACTGCAGGAATTAACCAAGGCACATACCGAGGTGAGTGGTGACCGTGGTCTCTATACGACTCCATTTCTATTCTTAATGAATAAGGCAAAGTATGAGTCTCTCAGCGATGAACTTAAGAAAATCATCGATGCAAATTCTGGAATGGCGCTAGCAAAGTTAGCTGGGGCGCTTTGGGATGAATTCGAAGTTCCAGCAAGAAAATTAGCAGTGGACGCTGGCGGAGAATTTCATGAATTGTCTGGTGAAGCATTGGCAGAGATGAAAACTGCAGGTGATCAATTAATTAAAGCCTGGATTGCAGACGCGAATCAAAAGGGTATGGATGGAGAAATGCTTGTTAGGACAGCACGTGATCTAATAGCAAAATATGAAAACTAGTCCTGGTTCAAGAGATTACTCCTTTGAAGCGCGCCCAAAAGACAAAATTGGGCGCGCTTTGTTTCTGATATCAACATGCTTGACGTTATTTGGTGGGGGGGTATTACTTTTTATAGTTTGCGTAAGCGTTTTATCGATTTGTGGAAGGGTAGTGTTTTCTGCACCTGTGCTAGGTGATTTTGAGTTAGTAGAGATGGGTTGTGCTGTAGCTATTTTTTCTTTCCTTCCATTATGTCAGTTAAAAAATGGTAATGTAATTGTAGATTTTTTTAGCGCAAAGTTTCCCTTTTGGTGTAGAACAGCATTAGATTCTTTTAGTTGTTTATTATTTGGTTTAGTTGCGGCATTTTTTACGTGGCGGATGCTTTATGGTGTTGGAGATATGTTTCATTATAATGAACAAACGATGCTCCTAAAAATCCCTGTGTGGTTAGCATTTATCCCAGCAATATTTTCATTTTTTCTATTATCCGTAGTGTGTTTTTATTCCAGCATAGTGTCTTTTAGACAGTTGTTTGTGGAAAAATAAAAATGGATCGTATGAGCTTAGGTATTATTGCATTCCCAATTTTATTAGTTTTATTATCATTCCGTGTACCCATTGGATTATCAATGTTGCTTGTTGGAAGCTGCGGGACGGCTTTAATTGCTGGCTGGTTACCCATTCTTTCTCAGGTTAAAACTAGTGCTTGGCATCTCTTTTCTAATTATTCTTTAAGTGTAATTCCTTTGTTTCTATTAATGGGTAATTTTGCTGCTAAAGCGGGTATGAGCACTTCTTTATTTAGGTTCACTGGGGCATGTTTAGGGCATCGCAAAGGTGGAGTAGCGATGGCCGCTGTTGGTGCATGTGCTGGATTTGGTGCTATTTGTGGTTCGTCACTAGCTACCGCCGCTACGATGGGTAAGGTTGCATTGCCAGAATTAAGAAAAATGGGATACTCTGGCGCACTCAGCACTGGATCCTTGGCAGCTGGTGGAACTTTAGGAATATTGATACCACCTTCTGTAATCTTAATTATTTATTCGATATTGACAGAACAAAATATTGCTAAGATGTTTTTGGCTGCTTTTATACCAGGACTTTTGGCGGCTATCGGTTACATTTTAGCAATTGCTATTTTTGTCAGGATATTTCCTGATTCTGGCCCTCAAAAAGCATTAGTTGATTGGAAGACACGGTTCATATTGTTTAAAGATATCTGGCAGGTAGTGCTTATTTTCTTGTTGGTTATTGGTGGTATTTATTTGGGGTGGTTTACCCCAACTGAAGGAGCTGCAGTAGGAGCGGCTGGTACTGGTTTAATGGCGATCCTTAGTAAGAATTTTTCATACACTGATTTGGTTGATGTCATACAGGATACAGCAGTGACAGCAGGAATGATTTTTGTCGTATTACTAGGGGCCGAATTTTTTAATTCCTTTATTGCGTTGACTAGAATAACTAATTTTCTTGCAGAAACTGTGATCGCATATAAATTCTCACCATTCATCATTGTTGCAATGATATTACTTATATATCTCTTACTAGGCTGTCTGATGGATAGCTTAGCTATGATTTTACTAACGATACCTGTTTTTTTTCCTATAATAGTTCAACTTGATTTTGGAATGTCGGTTGAAGAGACTGCAATCTGGTTTGGAATATTAACCCTGATCGTTGTTGAAGTGGGTTTAATTACTCCTCCAGTAGGCTTAAATGTTTTTATTATTAACAAACTTGCTAAAGATGTCCCTATAGGAGATACTTTTAAAGGGATATTGCCATTTCTGCTTAGCGATTTTTTAAGGGTGGGACTGCTATTCTTCTTCCCTGGTATAACACTGTTATTAGTTAGGCTGTTATACTGATAAAGATTTAAATATGAATAATGTAGTGAATAAGATGGAATTAAATAATATACCTACTGATTTAAGAGCCAAAAGGTGCCAACATGTATCACTTGAGGTCAGTGATATTGAAAAGTCCCTAACTTTTTATAGAAATTTTCTTGGCATGAAAATTTCTGAACGACATAAGGCTGGCGAACATAAGAATATCCCATTTGAAATGGTATTTCTCAGGTTGAATAATAGGCACCACGACCTTGTGCTAACACATGATCCTATGAGGAAATATATTAGAAAATCCCAGACAGAATCTGCGGCAGGCATTCATCATTTTGCTTTTGAATGTCCTAATAGAGATAGTTTTGCTGCTTATCTTTCGAGGGCTCGTCAAATGAAGCTAGAAATCGTAAGAGGCCCAGTTATTCATAGTTCATTTCATGAAGATGGTGATGGTACCTGGGGCGAGAATGAAAGTTTTTATGTGTTGGATCCTGATCATCATAGGATCGAAATTTTTTGTGATATGGCAAGAATTACGGATGAAGGAAATTATGTAAATGCATATGGCGTTAATGTGCCAAATACTTTTGCAGATGAAATTTAATCTCATGAATATATGAACTCGGCACACTTTATTAGTCATGATGTCTTCGAATAATAACTCATTTGATGTAATTATTGTGGGGTTAGGTCCAGTTGGGAGCGTCTTGGCTAATCTTCTTGGAAACTACGATTTGTCCATTTTGGTTCTAGAGAAATCTAAGGAAATACACCCAGCTCCGAGAGCTATTCATTTTGATGGTGAAGTTATGCGAGTTTTCCAAAATGCAGGACTAGCATCAAAAATTAGAAGCATTGCACGATCTACTCATAAAGGAATGCACTTCGTTGGGAGAAATAACGAAACTTTATTAGTTCGAAAGGGTTTTGAAGGAGTAGGTGATCAAGGTTGGGAAAACAACTGGTATTTTTTTCAACCAGATCTAGAGAAAACTTTAAGAGCTGGATTACGAAGGTTTTCAAATATAACCGTTAGATTGGGTGAAAATGTTACACACATCAAAGATTCTGACTCTAAAATATCAGTATCCACTCAGGTAGATTTATCTGAGGAAGAGTCGTGCTATGAGGGAACCTGGATGATAGGCTGCGATGGGGCCAGATCTATAGTTGGGGAAAAGATACCATCCGGACATGACAACCTAGGCTTAGATGAAAAATGGTTGGTGATAGACTTAAAAATTCGGGAAGGCTCTATCAGAGCAGCAAAACTCCCAGATTATACAATTCAACACTGCGATCCGGAAAGGCCAATGACACGTTGTTATATAAGTTCATTGAGGCGGAGATGGGAAATAATGATTCTGCCTGGTGATAACATTGAAAGTATGGGGCAGACGAAATTCATATGGTCACTTCTCGAACCTTGGCTTAGTCCTGAAGATGCAGACATAGAAAGAGCCCAAATTTATACTTTCCACTCTCTTATTAGAAAAGAATGGAAAAATGATCATATTGTGTTAGCAGGCGATAGCGCTCATCAATCACCGCCATTCTTAGGACAGGGACTATGTGCAGGTATCAGAGATGCTAGTGCACTAGCATGGAGGTTGGGGTTAATCTTAGAAAAGAAGGTATCTGAAAAGACAATTAATTCCTATGTGGAGGAAAGAAAGTCTCATGTTCGAGAATTCATTGATCTTGCGGTTAAATGTGGGAAAACAATAAAATCAGGGGATCCTAAATTGATTTCCAAATATTTTCAGGAGGGAACCGAAACACCAACAAATGTTTTTGATTTTCCAAAGCCACAACTAGGTTTAGGAGACTGGGTAAAGGGTGTTAGCCCTCTTGGGCAAATTTCGCCCCAATTCTTGAGCAAAGATGGGTTTCTTTCAGATAACTATGCTCTTTACAAATTTATTATGTTTCAAAGGCATGACTTAAAAAGGCTGTTTTCACGTAGGCACCAAAAAATTATTCAGAATTGGGGGATTTGTATAGTTAAGGCAACCATGGATGTGGAAAAATGGCTTAATCTGTTAGGTGCAACTGCAGCTTTAATCCGACCTGATCGGTACCTATACGGTATTGCCAGTGATTTTGAAGAAGTGGGTATCCTTCTTGAACATTTTGAATGTACCATGCTTGAAGGTGAAAAGAACCGAAGATTACATTGAAGAAGAAAAAGATTAAAAACTTAATATGATGGTAACTTTTAACAATTGCATATCAGTGTAAGAGAAATTTTTTTGCTAAAATATTATAATAAATTACTACCTTTTAGTACCCTTTTACTTAACTTTTTAATTTTCCCTACTTTGGGGGAAGCGTGCCCTCATGATAAAGCCGTTTGCAATTGGGTTAATAAAGTCGTGATAGTGAGGACTGGGAGTGTAATTGCTAGTGCAGTATCATTAGGTAACAATATTTTTGTTACAAATAAGCACGTTGTTGAGGATAATCTTTTTGTTAGCATTCAAGATGCTAGCGGATCGTTGGTAGATGCCTATGTCCTGCCTAATGATCATAATGCAGATTTGGTTTTGTTGAGTCAAAAAAAAGACCTGGTTATTCCATCTATTCACATGCAGCCACCAAAAGGATTCGAGGGACTTCGTGGGGTCGGGTATGGGATAGGTAGAGGGAAGATTAGGGTTTTTCCTGAAGGAGAATTAATTTCATCTCCATTGGAAACCTTAAAACAAGCGAGAATACATTCAACGGTTAGAAACTTACCTGGAATTAGCGGTGGTGCATTGATTAATAAATATGGAGAATTAATAGGAATTCTAACCTCTGGCAGTGGTTCATATAATGAAGCTATACCAATACATATACTTTCTGAAGTCATTGCTAGAACCGGAAGTTCTAAACAAGATTTTTTGGATCGCGGTCAGGCATTTAAAGAGTGTTCGGAACTACTGTCATATGTAAATAAGTCTTCAAAGAAACTTTCAAAGTTATTTTGGGATGACTTGAAGAAAACTTGCAACAAGACAGAAAATAAAGCTTTATTTGATATGGTTGGTCAAGCATTTGGAGCTGTTGGGTTACTAGATGATTCTATTAGTTTTTTACAAAAAAGTGTCGAACTTGATCCTAATAGTCCCACAAGTCTCCTATCACTAGCTATAGCATTGCAATTTAAAAGAGCATATGAACGTCAGGTTCAAGTCTTAGAACATTTGCTGCAATTGGTTCAAGATGATCCCTTAGTGTTAAGGATGTCAATACAGGCGGCGGCTTTTTCAAAAAATGAAACCTTTGCTGAAAAAGCTTTAGTAGCCATGAAGGAAAATAATCCACGTGCTTATACTCAGGCCCTTGATTTTTTGAGAAATTATTTTGAATCAATGTGAAAAAGATAATTGTCTAATGGATCTGGAATCCACCCAAATTTGATGAGATTCCCTTCGTGGGGGAGTGCTCGCCTTTTTAGAATCCTAATTATTTCCTCAACGGAAGCCTCTGGGTTATATTGGAGAAACCTAGCTACCATTGCGCCTATTCTAGGGACTGCAAAGCTAGAACCTGAAGCAATAGATTTAACGCCTCGATGATCGATTACCCTTACCTGTTCAGCATTAACTATTAGGTCAACATTTTTCTTACCAAAATTTGATCCTTTAGCAAGATTGCCAAAAATAGTTGATGAAGAAATTACCAACATGTTTTTTAGAGGCAAGCTTGCCGGAAAGGTCTTTTCCGTATCAATGTTTAAATTTTCATTACCAGCTGACACGATATATAAGGTGCCGCTGTATTTTTTGGCAGCGTTATAAAAGCATTCCCAGGTTTTAGAGTCATTAGAACCCATTGGCATCAGAGCCACTTTAATATTTAGCCTTGCAATATCAGCTATTATTTCTTTGAATAGGCATGGATCTTTTCGTGGAAACCGATACGGAACAATTTGAACCAATGGTGCTTCCTTAATTAATAAACTTGCTACACTGGTGCCATGATGCCTGGGAAAAAATGGGGATCCTACAAAATCAATATCAAAAGGTAGTTCGTCTCCATCTTCAAAATCATAGCCCAAAAGTTGTGTGGGACTACTTCTTGCCAGATTTCTTGTTATTTCTGGTAATAAATAATTAATTCCAGTGTCGATTAACGCAACTCTAACGCCACTTTTAGGTTCTATTGCAGGAACAGCAGGATTTACGGTCTCAATTAATTTTTCTAGTTCCAAGTCTTTTGAAAGAGTAGAAATGGAATAAGTAATTCCATTTTTGTCTCTTCTGATTAGTCGGGCAATACCAACATTACAGTTCTTAGAAGTTGATAGAAAAAGTTCTGGTTTGGTTTTTCTATAGAATGTATAGCGGAGTGTTACTTTGGACGGAGGACGAGTAACTATATTTACTTCAACTTCTTGATTTCTGTTTAAGCTAATGAAATGGAGTTTTTTCTTGTTTTGAAATTTTTCCTGCCAACCTTTCAAATAACTGGGGAGGGCGACATTTTTCTCAAGCCTTTCGCATGTGTTTAAAAAAAAAGCTTTATAATCTTTAATTAAAACTAACTCCTCTTGATCAATTTCTGATCCCACGGTTTGTCCGCTAGTAAAAGTAAGAAGAATGGTTATAGATAATGTAAGTAAAAGCATTCTAATTGTTGAAGCTCGGTATAGTCTTTTTAATGAGTCTCACTGATACGGCAAAATTAACACCTGCATTTGTGTCGGTATTTTTAGTAAATATCCCACTCAACATTCCAATCAATTCACCATTTAAATTTATTAAGGCTCCGCCTGATGAGCCAGGATTTGAAGCTGCATCTGTCTGAATAAAATCTTCAATCTGATTAAAACCAATATTTTTCCGTCCAAGTCCTGAAATGACTCCGCAGGTGATGCTTAAATTTAAACCAAAGGCATTGCTAATTAAACAAGCTTTGCTAGCTATCTTAGGGGCATTTACAGCAAAGATTATTGGTTCTATTCCCATTTTTGATTTTATGATAGCTAGGTCAGTTTTGGGATCATCAAAAATGACTTGAGCTTTGGATTCATTGCCCACAACATCCCTAATAAGGATTTTGGTAGCTTTTGATATAACGTGTGATGCCGTAAGAATATGACCTTCTTTCGAAATGACTATTCCAGTACCTTCTGGTGCCGTGCCTGGCGGCGCGCCAAACCCTGGGTTATCATAGCCGGGCCAAGTTGGAGCAATGGAGACTACGGATGGTGCTGCTTTATTCCATGCTATCGTAGCGTCAGCATGCAAATGCGAAGCACAAGAAATAATAAGAAATATAGCGCACAATAACTTTTTAGACATGGCAATCGGTAATAATTAAACCATAAATATTCTTTTGCATTATTTATAGCATTGAAATTAATTTATTTTTACTAAATTTTAAATAGTCATCAAGAATTTGTTGGATAACCTTGCTAGCTCTTTGACTTAAGAGCAGTGGATGCTATTGTTTTGTTATGAGTATTGTTAGCAAGTTGGCCAGGACTCAAAAAAAAGATCCGCTATTGCAGCCCATTGATTGGGGGTGTCTCAAGGCTAAAAATAGAGTATTCAGTAGTGGACATGCACTGAGTCATGCAGAAAATGGGAAACCTACGGATACTACTTTTCTGTATCAAGCTGAAAAAGCCAAAGGTGGCATAGGACTTTCTTTTATTGGAGGATCTGGGACTATCGCAGTCGACACTTCTCCCGTTTTTGATCAACTTATTATCGATAAAACAATTATACCTTTCTTCAATGAAATCTCTAAAGTCTATCGGCAACATAATGCAACAATTATGACCCAAATCACTCATCTTGGACGGAGGACAAACTCGAATGTAGGTGAGTGGACACCGATTGTTGCTCCTTCAGCTATTAGGGAGCCTCTACATAGGGGGTTTCCAAGAACTATGGATATGGAAGATATAACAAGAATAGTTAGAGCTTTTGCAGAAGCTGCCTCATTTTGTAAAGAAGGTGGTTTAGATGGGTTAGAGGTCATAGCATCTGGTCATTTGATAGATCAATTTTGGTCCCCTGCAACGAACCAGAGAACGGACGAATTTGGGGGATCACTAGATAATCGCATGCGATTTGGACGCATGGTTTTTGATGCGATGCGATCAGAGGTGGGAGAGGACTTTGCCCTTGGTATACGCATGACTATGACTGAGCAAGATTATGATAAAGATGGTTTGTCCGAAGAAGATAATATGGAAATAGGTTTGAAACTTAAGGCTGATGGAGTCTTGGACTTTTTAAATTTGGTCTCGGGACGGATTGATACCCTTCCACGGCTTTCCTCCTATATGCCGGGTCTAGCTGCGCCTTTATCTCCATTTTTAGCGCAGGCAGGAAGATTTAAAAGAGAAATAAACTTACCTATTTTACACGCCACGCGAATTAACGATCTGGCCACAGCTAGATATGCAATAAAAGAGGGTTTGGTAGATATGGTGGGAATGACAAGAGGTCATATTTCAGACCCCTATATCATAGAAAAGATCATTAACCAGGAAGAAAACAGAATAAGAACCTGCGTTGGTGCTACGTATTGTTCAAACTATGGGTATTGCATACAAAGTCCTGCTACTGCCCGTGAAAAAAAATTACCACATAAGATTAATAGAAGTCGCCATGAGAAAAAAATCCTCGTTGTTGGAGGGGGGCCTGCTGGTTTAGAGGCAGCTAGAGTTTCAGCAGAGCGAGGGCATCACGTTGATCTTTATGAGGCGGCTAGTGAATTCGGTGGGCAGTTGAAATATGTCCGAAAAGTAAACTGGCGAAAAGATTTGTTTGGGATAATTGATTGGTTAGTTAATGAATGCGCGACCTTAGGCGTCAATTTTTACATGAACAAATTAATAGAAGCTAATGAACTAATAGAAAAAAATGCGGATTGCATAATTCTTGCTACCGGTGGTCTACCAAATATCAATTCAGTTAAAGGAAATGCAGAGATTTTCTCAACATGGGACATTTTGGGTGGGAAAAAGCTCGAGGGTTTAACATTTATTCATGATCAAACCGGGAAAAATATTTCTTTAACGGCAGCTGATTACCTGTCTGATTATGGTTCAGAGGTTATTCTTAATACTTCAGATGCGTCAATAGGCATGGAAGCAATGAGAATGGAAATCTCTCCATTTATGAAAAGGTTCTATAAAAAAGGAGTCAACCTGCAGGTCGATCATGATGTCATTGAAGTTGTGAAAGATAAAAACAGGTTAAATGTTATCTTGAGAAACATCCACACTGGAGAAATAGACTCAATGATAGTTGATCATTTTGTTTTAGAAGCAGGCACACTACCCAACGATAGTCTTTTTTATAAATTGAATAAACTATCCCTCAATAAAGGAATTATCGATCTGGATGCTATGGTAAATGGAAAAGCTCAACCAAATTTTGCAGGTGATGGGTTTCATATTTATCGAGTTGGTGATGCGGTCAATAGCCGAGATGTACACTGTGCAATTCTAGATTCTTTAAGAATTTGTAAAGACTTATGATAACTTGTCATCTTTGTATTTTTGCTATGACAATCCGAAAACACCAGATATTTGGCAAGCCAAACAGCTAACAACGGTAGAAAAATGTTTTAATATTTGACTTTAGCATGAAATAATTCTTTTGTAGTAACGGACCAAATTCTAAATTCTTGGTTTTATTATTTTCAAGAGCATTGCATTTTCTGCATTGGTGGGGCTAGTTTTTTTAGCTTGTGGAGGGATGAATATTGAAACGACAAGAGATAACCTTACTTGATGGATCGATTGGGCAGGAGTTAGTTAAGAGATCTGGAGATCGGCCGACTCCTCTTTGGTCTACATCTGTGATGATGGACAAGCCTGACCTGGTTGCTGAAGTACATGGAGATTATTTTTCAGCTGGTTCAACTGTTGCTACTACTAATACCTACTCAGTTCTTTATGATCGTTTAAAAACAGCTGGTTTGGAAAACGATCGCTTTAAATTATGGGATGTTGCGATTGATGCTGCCATAAGTTCTCGCAATTATTGTGGCTATGGAATAGTTGCAGCATCTATAGGGCCATTAAGGGCGTCTTATCGGCCTGATAATTGTCCGCCAGCTGCAGAAGCTGAGGGCCTGTATAAAGAAATTGTAAAGGTTTTGTCTGCAAAAGCTGATCTTTTATTGATTGAAACCATGTCCTCTATTGATCAGGCGGATGGTGCCTTAAGAGCTGCAATTAAATGTGAAAAACCAGTTTGGATTGCATTTTCCGTTGATGATTTTGATGGTTCAAAACTAAGATCCGGAGAAAGCTTGTCTAAAACAGAGTCTATTCTTAGGGAGCATAAACCAGATGCCGTTTTAATCAATTGCTCTAGACCAGAGGCTGTAACCGACGCCGTAAAGGTTATTGCAAAATTTGATTTCAGATTTGGAGCTTATGCTAATGGCTTTACAAAGATTAATGAGGACTTCCTTAAAGAATCTCCAACCGTCGATGCTCTTGAAAGGCGAAAAGATTTATCACCTAAGGAGTATCTAAAGTTTGTACTTCAGTGGATTAATTTGGGTGCCACTATTGTTGGTGGATGCTGTGAGGTAGGGCCTGAGCATATAAAAGTGATAGCAGAGGAGCTCACTAACTTGGGGCATAAGATAGTTTAAATAGTTCGATTAATTACGGTTTAAAAGTATCCGTTCCTGCTTTCATCTCTTGGGTCCAGCGTTCAATAGCCTTTAGTAGATTTATTTGTGTTAAGGTAATAATGCAGTATGACATAATATTTTGGCTTGTTGCTATTCTTGCCGCCGTTTCCGTAGGGTTAGGAAAGGGGGGGTTACCTGTGGTAGCGTCCCTTGCAGTGCCCGGCTTGGCACTTTTTATGTCTCCAATTGCGGCAGCAGGACTTTTACTCCCAGTTTATATTGCTTCTGATATCTTTGCCTTAATATTTTATCGAAAAGATTATGAATCCACTGTATTAAAAATTGGAATTATTGGTCTGACTATAGGAGTGATTATTGGCTGGGCTACTGCCCATATGGTAATAGAATGGGTGGTCACAGTTCTAATAGGCTTAATGGGCGCCGCATATGCCGTACGTCAAATTTTATTAGACATGTTAAGTGCCAAGAAGACCAAAACTTTAAACAAGAAAAAAGGAATTTTTTGGTGCACAATTTCTGGATTTACTAGTTTCATTAGTCATAACGGCGGTCCCCCATGGCAAATTTTTATTCTCCCCATTGGTCTGTCTAAGTCAGTTTATGTAGGGACTTCTGTAATAGCTTTTAGTTATGTCAATGCAATCAAAATACCCCCGTACTATTTCTTAGGTCAAATGAACTTAGACACATTAACAATAGCTTTATATCTAGTGTTTCCAGCATCTATAGCTGTTTATATTGGGTATAAATTGGTTAGGGTAATACCAGAAAAGCTGTTTTTCAATATTGTTTCTTGGGCATTATTATTAATTTCCTTAAAACTTATTTGGGATGGTTTTCAGGGTGCAACGCAAATTCAATAATCAGAAATAGATTGAGTATGCCATCAGTTTAGTTGTGCAGAAAATAAACTTTATAAATTCATTAGTTTTACCCTATTTTCATGACAATTTGAGAATTTTTAGATTTTGTGCAATATATGCGTATGGCTATAGTATATATTGATAGAAATATACCTGATTACCTGGGATTATTAGATGAGCTGTCCCAAAACCATTTGGTATATATACTAGACACTAATTATAATGCTTTTGAACAAATTGCTAATACAATTGAGTCACAAAGTAATCTTGGTTCGATACATATTTTCAGTCATGGTGAACCTGGGGCATTACAGTTTTCTAGCGGCACAATTACTTCCAACAACATTAGTGATTCCCAGAATTATTTGAAATCAATTGGTAATTCCTTAGGGCCAGGAGGTGACATTCATCTGTATGGTTGTAATGTTGGTCAAGGTATTATTGGTCAGGAATTTCTCAAACTCATTTCTAGTAATTCTAAATCAAGCGTAGCAGCATCAGATGATGTTACGGGTCCTGGTACTTTCAATGCCGATTGGGACCTGGAGATTGTCAGTGGGAAAACTATTAACAGTGCCTCTTTAGTTCCTGCGAACTTTTCTGGAACGTTGGGAACGCCATCCATATCAAATCTAGACGATCCTATCGGTTATACAGAAAATGCTGCACTAGCTGCTTTAGATACTAACATCACTGTTAGTGGGGGGATTTCTTCCGGAGATAAATATGAAGGCGGTTGGATTGAATTTAGCTTAGCGGCGGCGGCGGCGACGGATTTCCTCAGATTTACTGATGATGGTTCTGCTTCAACAGTTAATGGACAGGTATCTATTGTCGATTCTGTGCTTTATGTCGGAAATGGAACAGGCGCAGCAATTCTAGGAAATGTAGACTCAGCGAAGGATGGATTAGCCGGTAATGCGTTAAGGGTAAATATTTCAAATAAGTTTCAAAATGGAAATTTTGAAACTAATGATCCCTCAACTAATACTTTTGGCAATTGGCAAATATATAATAGTGGACCTATAATATTTGGCACAACAAAAATAGCTGGTTTAAACACCCCCACGGATACTACTTTCCCAACCCCTACGGGGACAAGGGCTAATAACGACCCTCAAAGTGCTGTTAGTGATCAAATACCTCCTAAACAAGGTACTTATTCTGGAACAGTAAATGATGATGGTGGTGGAGAATATTCAGTAAAATTAAAAAGCTCCAGTGTGGTCATAGATAATACTGGTTTAAGATCTGATGGTTCAGTTCGTAAATCCGGGTATGATATAATTAGAGGTCCTGCTCTTTACAGTGACAATACTGTATTTTTACGATCTGGAGATAAAGTTAGTTTTGATTGGAAAGCCGCTGGAGGAAGTGATGCTTATGATGTTTATGGGTATATCGTTAATGTAGCTGATAATTCTTTTGTAAAAATACTAGATGAAACAGGTACTTCGGCAACTGCAAGTACTTCTTGGGCTACTGAAACTGTTACAGTTTCATCTGAAGGTTCTTATAAATTTGTTTTTGTTGCTGGAACTTATGATTTTTCTGGAGGTTATTGGGCTGGTGCTCAACTTTTTGTAGATAACGTTACAGTAACGGAAAATATAATACCTCCAACTATTTCTGATGCTATGCTCCAGGAGATAGCACGGAGAGTTAAATACGAAAGTACCTCAGAAGACCCTGTGGCAACTAAGACTTTCACAGTCAAGGCTACTAGCATAAATGGGAGTAATGGTGCAGAACAAACAGGGA
>CACKFK010000014.1 GCA_902599445.1 uncultured Alphaproteobacteria bacterium | reverse complement strand
TGGTGTACATTGAATAATGAAGAGCATTATAAATATCAGAAAAATTTAAATTTCTACCGTTAGGAGAAAACAATCTATGGAAGCTCAGATAAACAACATTTCAGTTGATGGATATAACATTGTAACTTACTCTTATGGATCTGGGGACAATACAGTCCTTTTATTGAACGGTGGGCCAGGATTACCGTGCGATTATCTAAGAGATCCTCACATTTATCTCGCCAACAAAGGGTATAAAGTAGTAGCTTTTGATCAGTTGGGTTGCGGCAAATCAGATCGACCTGAGGATCCTAATTTATGGAGTATTACCAGATATGTTGAAGAAGTGGAAACAGTAAGAAAAGGTCTTGGGTTGGGTAAAATCCACCTTACCGGTTCTTCTTGGGGTGGTTGGTTGAGTATCGAATATTCCTTAACATATCCGGAGCATGTTCATTCACTTATACTTCTGAATACTTGTGGTGATCTTCCACACTTGACTACTGAACTCAACCGAATGAGGAATGCACTAGGAAGTGAAACTGAAGCAATGCTACTACACCATGAAGCAGAAAAATCCTATGATCATCCTGAATATCAAGCAGCGATAACAATTCTAAATTATCGACATGTATGCAGGTTGAAAGAATGGCCTAGATCTCTTTTGGCATCAGTAGATGATTGGAACATGGGACCATATATGGAAATGCAGGGGCCTAATGAATTTTTGTACATTGGCAACCTCAAGGATTGGAATAGAATTGATGAAATGCACAATTTCAAAATGCCTTGTCTAATAATAACTGGAACCCACGACGAGATTGGTCCTGCATGCGCAGCTAGAATGGAGAAAGTTATTCCTAATTCGCGTGTTGTAGTATTCCCTAATAGTTCTCATGTGCCATTTTATGAAGAACCAGACAAATATTTCCCAGTTTTAGAGAATTTTTTAGAAAATGAGGCAGGGCCAATACCTAGGTGATAGAGCCAAGATTGAGAAAGCAAAACGTAAGACAGTCAATCTGTAGAAATCGGCATAAAGTCGGTACATTATATCCGCATGAAACTGTCTAGCCTGTCTATTCTGGCCGCCGACAGAAGGCTTATACAGAAGATTTATTTAGTTTAATGAGAAAGTAGCTAGTTCCCTATGGCTAACAAACTAACACTGCAAGAACTCCAAGACTTACATTTCACCTCTGTAGAGAAATTCTTCAACGCTTGGGTAAACAAAAAGATTAATCGAATATTTCTTAACGACTTATCCAACACAAATGGTGATGTTGCAAAAATTGTTCTCAAGTGTCTTGAAGATGGCAGAAACCCATTCATAGCAAATGGTAGCAAGATTAGAGACCAGAGTAGAAAATGGAATGAAGCTGATAAGATTATTAAACGTTGGCAAGACAAGCATCAGTTTGATGTTGTCCAGTTTATTCTAAATTATGAGCAAGAGCATGACCATAAGGGCTTCCATCAAGTGAACGACCCAATCACAACATTAAATGCTTATGCTTCTATAATAGGCTCTTACATTGTTAAGGATTATCTGGATGAACGTAGTAGCCTTATTTGACTGACAAGAGGTGGTAGGTATACACATAACCTGTTGCCTATATTCCGAATGAAAGTGTGGGCAGTCGATCTTGTTTTGGGTTAGTTGCTTAATTTATAACAGTAAAAGTCCTAAATTTAAGGGTACGTTGTTGATAATACTTTTGTTGAGAAAGGTGAGAAAATCATTGTGTGAAGTTTAGAAGGGTAAAGGTAAAATAGAAGGGTAAATTGATATGACTTATTAGAAAATATAAAATATGTTTTAGCTATTCATTCAAGTTGTGAGGATAAACTCTGAAGGTAAAACGATTCAAATAAAAACCAATTATGTAGCAAATATGGTTGGTTATAGGGGAGAAGCATATGGCCGAAGAACACGATCGTTCAATGATGGATAATCTTTACTGGTGGGGCATTCCTACCATATTTAGATGTGTCAACCAACCGCCTGACGGGTACGATATAGCTTTGGTGGGCGTGCCGCATTCGACAGGAAACGGCACAACTGAGCGTGATCAACATCTGGGGCCACGGGCGTTACGCAATGTGTCTGCGGTTCAGCGTCGGGTGCATTCTGTCTTTGATATTGATCCTTGGTCATGCGCAAAAGTAACCGATGTAGGTGACGTATCTTTTCCGCGGGCTAATGATAATGAGGATTGCATCGCGCGCATTACAGATTTTTTTGGTAGCATTGACGCAACTGGCGCTCGGCCAGTTTCTATTGGCGGTGATCACTCGATTACCGGTGGTATTTTGCAAGCCCTGGGATCTGGTAACCTTGCGGGCGGCCAGTCGGTAAGCTTGCTGCATTTGGATGCTCACACAGATGTATTCACCAAGGTCGATCATTTTCTTGGCGCCAAAAAGTCAGCGGCGCATTGGGGGGCATATCTAGCAGATCAGGGTAAAGTGGATCCCACGCACTCAATGCAAATAGGATTAAGAGGGCATCCAAGGACGATGGATTGGTTGCAACCCTCGTATGACTATGGGTATAATATTGTAACAATGCGCGAATTTAGGCAGCGTGGGCTGGCGGATGTTGTTGCGCAGACCTGCCAAGTTTTAAGGGATCGCCCAGTTTATATCACGTTCGACTTAGATTGCCTTGATCCGACAATTGCCCCGGCTGTCTCTAACCTCGAGCCTGGAGAAAAGGGTTTTGATATTGATGAGGCTATTGGTTTATTGCACGCCGCTCGGGGGCTAAATATCATTGGTGGGGATGTGGTATGCATGATGCCAACCAAGGACAACCCTAATAATATAACAGCCCTAACTGCTGCAGCTGTGATGTTTGAAATGATATCTATGATTGCGGAAAACAGGCAGAAAGGTGCAGAGCAATGAGCGCAGCACCGGATCAGTTTTTTAACTGATATGTGCCATGGAGTTCGCGAGAGCAGGAGCAAGGAGTGCCCAAAAGCCATACCGTAATCCAAGCAAGGTCTGCCACTCACAGATTTAGGATTTTCCCTTCTGGATTCAGCATTTTTTCAACGTTGAAATATTAAATCACTTTCCTAGATAAAAAAGTGAAACTTTATATCAAAATCTTTAAATACCTTCTCCTTCTCCTGCCACATGTTTTTTAATATCTCTTCTGGGGGTCTCTCCAAGATAATTTTTACCTGTTGGTAACCACGTACATACCTTTGCATGAGGTGCCCAAATGGTTTTATATTTTCCGGGAACAAAAAACTCTACAAATACAAATTCAGAATCAGAACTGTTATAAAAATAGTGGTTCTCATCTTCAAAATTATATAGTAGATCAAACATTTCAAGCTTGTGCTCAACTCCTTCTAAAACTGCAATACCTGTACCAGACATCATAAATTGAAAATGTTCTGCTCCAACGTGGTAGTGTTCAGGAGCAGATGTGTTTGGCGGATAAATAATTATTTCCCCTTTGGCAACTGAAGTATTGGCCAGAGCCTCAGACATCACATAAATTCTTTTTCTATTATCAAATTCTGAATTTAATACCGGCTCTTTAAACCAATTAATTATTTGCATAGACTTTTGTTTATGAAACTCAAGGCTTTCATCAAAAGACTTTGCATTTGGAATTGATACATAAACAATCTTTGAATTTGATTTTGCCTTAATTTTTGATGAAAAGTGTAATGGAAAAAAGACCAGATGTTCCTTTGTCAAGGAATGTTGATCTATGTTTGTTTCCCCTTCCAAAATCTGAACCCAACTTACAGAAGTTTCAGAATTATCAATAACAAATTCCGAATTTGCATCCATATTTAAAACTTCTAATGTCATCCTTTTATCGGGGAGAGACTTTTCATGAAGTAGCTTTTTAGTGGAAACACCTGGACCTATAACTTCACTTAAAACTTCAGAATATTTAATGACCTTGGGCATAGGCATATTTTTCAGTCAAATTAAACTATTGTCAAGCTAGCATCTTTAAATACACCTATCCCCATCAACTTCAAGAGTTACTTTAGCCACCATAAGTGCTTTATTTAGGTAAGTTTGCTCTTTAAGCAATCGCAATAAATTAGGTCACAATATGGTTAGCACTCTATAGAGAAGCACCATCCAGTTTGATGGCTAAGAATTCTCATTCAATGGTATCGACACTTTAAAAAGGTAGACCTTTCCTACTATCTATATGTATAGTAGATAACCTATATGTATAGTAGACAACTATTGCACCACAAATCCCGAAAATGGAGCACGTTTCTGTTGACCATCCTATTATAAAATTAGTTTCAATTATACAAGTGTGCCTACGTATGGCTATGCTTGAGGATAAACTCGAAAGCAATTTGTGTTGGCTACTTCCAGGGCTTTTTATTGGAATGTTCCCAAGATAGGTCCAAGAATCAACTTAACTGCCAAAAGAATCAAAAATAGATTAAGAACTTTCCGAAAAATATCTTCGTTTAAACGCACAACCAATACTCGGCCTATTAGGGTTCCAATGAACCCAGATAGTATCATCAAAGCTATTAGAGATATATAGGGAGCAAATGCAAAACCTAAGAAACCAAACACAACAATTTTCAAAAAATGTTGTATCAATAACATCGATGCTAATGTGGCTATATGACTTAATTTTTCTAGTTTGATTGAATTTACGACTGCTGCTGCGAAAGAACCCGCACCGCCAACCAGAATAGTTAAAAAACTAGAAATAATCCCTATAAATGCTAAATGTTTTGTTCTTATCTTTGGAAACCATTTCAACACAGTTAAGATTATAAATATTCCAACAAATAGTTGTACAAACTCGGGGTTTATTTGAGTAAAAGTAAAACCACCCAAAGTTGCACCGATACCACTTCCCAGAACAAAGGGAAGTAAAACAGGAGTATGAACTCTGCCAAGTAAAGTAATTAATCTGCCTGCATTTGATGCTACTTGAACTACTCCATGGACAGGAATAATTGCAATTGGATCCAGAAAAATAGCAAAAATTCCCAACAAAATTACCCCGCCACCCAAACCAATTATCGCTGAAATAAAGGAAGTGATAAAACTCACAAAAATTAAAAATATAATAGTTGCGGCAGACAAGCCTTCGGGAAATACCGTTAATAATTTAAAAAAGAAATCATACAAATAAAAAGCCCTTTAACTAAGTTCAGGAGTTTTATCTATTACTCAAAATAAGAAATTTTCTTTACCATCTAAACTAATTAATTCACATATCAAACGACAACAAACAGTTTCTTACTTTTAACAAAGCAATGGGTTTCTAACAGGTTTTAAAAGGCGGTAATTAATCTAGAGTAATAATAATTATTACTAAAAAAAAACAATAGCAATCAACCAATACCAATAAGCACCATACACCTATATAATCCATATTAATAGCCAATAAGCGCTTGTAGGTCTATGTTAAGGTCGTTGCAGAATGCTGTTCCGCCTATCTCTTAATTTTTAAACTGTCTCCTTAATAACTTGCCTGTCCAATATAGGTTATTTCCCTGGTAATCTCCATTAGTTTTAGGCTTTGCATTACCCTCCGTGGGTCGTGATTAAAAGGTTCAAGCTTTCAGATACTAAATAACGTTAATTATAGATGTTCAGCTCTTTTTTTAGATGGTCGGGAACAATAGCTAATAACCTTGATTAGATTGATGCAAAGGTTGAGGAAGCTAGAAACGAAGTTTTTCAATTATGAAACTCTGCACAATATATCCAAAATACCCTGTCAATCCTGTCAGTATATGGTAAGACCCTTTTTTATTTGGACATTGGACAAAAAAATTTTCTGTATATATCTACATCGATATATATTCAATTTTGGGTAGGAAATTGACGTGAAACCATCAAATTGGATTAACTGCATGGCGCCTGCTTCTGGTCCACCACCTAAATATTTAGCTGGCTTTTTTGTGTGGTCATTAAGAGGCAGTTTTAAGGTTTTAGCTTTAGCGGGGAGCATTTCCATTTTGACTGGGGTAACTGAAGTTGCAGCTGTGCTTTTATTAGGACTTTTAATAGATGCAGCTCTAATGTCTTCGCCTGAAAATCCGTTAGCTAATCAGATTTGGTTGTTTTCCTCCGGAATTTTATTTTTTTTGTTAGTTCGCCCCATTATTTTTGGTGCCACTTCATATATGCAAACAGTAGTAGTTTCTCCTAACATATTTAACTTAGTACTTTCGAGACTTCATCGCTGGAGTCTGGGTCATTCTATCAAATTTTTTGAAAATGATTTTGCTGGGCGTATTGCACAAAAAGAAATGCAAACTTCCCGAGCAGTAACCGAAGTTGTTATAGAAATTTTGCAAACGGTTTTGTTTGCATTTGCATCTATTATTGGGGCAGCCCTTATACTTACTTCAGTGGATATTTTGTTAGCGATTCTTCTAAGTATTTGGATAGTAGCATACTTATTAATGATTCAATATTTTATGCCAAAGATACGTATGCGGTCTGGAGCAAAAGCAAGTACTCGTGCCATGGTTACTGGCCAGATTGTTGATACGGTTACTAACATTAAAACAGTTAAACTTTTTGCTCATGATGATCATGAAGATCGTGCAGCTCTCAAGGCAATGGGAGCATTTCGTAATAGATCAATAGAGTATGGGTTAACGGCGGCCTGGTTTCGACTCTGTTTAAATGGTTTGGGAGGTGTCTTGCCGGTTGTAATGGTCGGTGGTGGACTTTGGTTTTGGAGTAAGGGCAGTGTCACCGCAGGTGATATTGCAGCGGCCGGGGCGATATCTCTTCGTCTCTCCCAAATGACAGGTTGGGTGAGCTATGTGTTAATGAATATATATTCCAACCTTGGAGAAATTGAAGATGGGATACAAACATTGTCCCCACCACATGATTTGATTGACAAACCAAATGCGCAAAATTTGGAAATTAATTCAGGTGAAATCAGATTTGATCGTATTAGCTTTGCCTACGGTCGGGAGATCGGTGGGGTGCATGATATTTCATTAACCATAGGGTCTGGTGAAAGGGTTGGATTAGTAGGTGCTTCCGGAGCTGGGAAATCAACCTTAGTGTCTTTATTACTTCGTCTATATGATACGGAACTCGGTGCCGTAAGTATTGATGGACAAGATCTAAGAAAAATTACGCAAGAAAGTTTGCGCAGGCAAATTGGTATGGTAACCCAAGAGACTGCCTTATTTAACCGTTCAGCTAGAGATAATATTCTTTATGGAAGATCTGATGCAACTAACGAGGAGCTGATTAATGCTGCTAAACAGGCTGAGGCTCATGACTTTATTTTGCAATTAAAGGATCACAAAGGACGAACAGGTTATGAAGCCCATTTAGGTGAGAATGGTATCAAGTTGTCTGGTGGGCAACGTCAACGCGTAGCATTAGCAAGGGCAATTTTGAAAGATGCCCCTATTCTAGTTTTAGATGAGGCAACAAGCGCACTTGATAGCGAAGTCGAAGCTTCAATTCAAATAGCACTTGAACGAGTCATGAATAATAAAACAGTCCTTGCAATTGCTCACCGACTGTCAACACTTAGCAAAATGGATAGAATAATAGTAATGGATAATGGATGCATAGTAGAAATTGGGACACATAAAAAATTGTTGGAAAGAGGAGGGCTTTATCATAAATATTGGAAACACCAATCGGGTGGTTTTATAGAAACTCAACAGGTTTTTGAATAGGATAACTTTCAACATATGTGTTCTTCATATATTTGACTTAGACAACTTGGACTTAGTTGATCCACACATTTAAAGGATTATTTGCCCTGAGTATAAGGAATGTTTTAAGGCAGCTTAATTAGATGCCGACAAATCTGGATGGTTTGAAGAATTAATGTTAAGTAAGCTAAATTTAACTGATAAATGGACGCTATCATAATGTTAGATCCTGAGGTTAAAAAAAATAATGGCATGGTAACCTCAATTCGCGCTAAGACTTACCTTCCCCTATTACTAATTTTAAGTTTGACTCATCTCTTGAACGATTTGATGCAATCGTTGATCCCTGCCTCTTATCCGATACTAAAAGAAAAGTATTTATTGGATTTTGTTCAGATAGGTGTGATTACTCTAACTTTCCAGGTTGCTGGCGCCTTGTTACAACCCGTAATCGGTATGATGACTGATAGACATGCTGCACCTTATTCCCCGGTAGTAGGAATGATGTTCACTTTCTCTGGCCTCGTTAGCCTGGCTTTCGCACAGAGCTATGAAACTATCCTTGTCTCAGTTGCATTAATAGGTATAGGTTCGTCAATTTTTCATCCCGAGGCTACTCGAATGGCGCGTTATGCTGCAGGAAGGCGTCAGGGGCTTGCGCAGGGTATTTTTCAGGTCGGTGGACATATGGGTGGAGCAATGGGACCCATATTTGCTGCTATTATTATAGTCCCATGGGGGTTGTCCAGCCTGTCATGGTTTACTGCATTAGCACTTTTGGCGATGTTTCTTTTGATATGGATTGGCAGTCAACAGCGTATGATTAGTGCTGAATTTTCTGCAATGCAGGAACATGATAAAATTCAAGCGGATACACAGGTTTACGCTCCTCTTACTATTAGCGTCGCTCTTTTTATCTTAATATTTTTGATCTTCACAAAAAACTTTTACGTCGAAAGCTTCAGATCATTTTATACGTTTTACCTGATTGAACATTTTGGCCTATCCATTCCTGAATCGCAATTGATGCTATTTGTTTTTCTCTTTTCAGCAACCGTAGGCGTATTAATCGGTGGTATTATTGGTGATCGAATAGGGCGTTACTGGATTATTTGGATTTCAGTACTTGGACCTTTACCATTCACTTTGATTTTACCTTATGCAGATCTATTCTGGACTGGTGTACTAACTATTATAATCAACCTAATAATGGCTAGTGCGTTTGCATCAATATTAATCTATGCGATTGATCTTTTGCCCAGCAGGATCGGATTAATTGGTGGATTATTCTATGGACTGAACTTTGGGCTTGGTGGTGTTGCGGCAGGATTTTTAGGTATACTTACTGAGAAATATGGTGTTGAGACTATGTACTTAATGTGTTCATTCATACCACTTTCGGGACTGATGGCGTGGTTTCTGCCTAGGATAGAAAACACTTGAAATTAGGGCCGATATCTAACTATGCAGTTAGATTTTCTGTTAGCTTGAATAATTATTGCCATCACCTGTAAATGTTATTCATACTGAGGTTTCTCAGTAGTGATAAAATACATCCAGAAGCATGTGGAACCAAATGTAGGAAACCAAATCCTCCCTAGTATCCCGTCACAAAAAAATACCCCAATCCAACTAAGCTACCCTTTAGTTAGACATTTATTTTTTTATGAAATTTTGAGCAATTTATTATGCTTTCAAACAGTTTTCTAATCAAATTACCATCCACTGAAACGATCCCATATTTTTATAGACTTGTCTTCTCTGTTTACAACATGATAACGACTATGACCTGCTGCTGTAGCACAAGCATGGTTAGGAAGAATTCTTAGAAGATCTCCAGGTTTAAGGTTTGGAAGCTTAGCATGACTTCCTTCCCGAACTTGAATAATTCCATGCTCTTGCTGAACATTGGTTACAATTAAATCTTCAATTAATTCACCATGTTGATTGCATACCTGACCATAACCATAGTCAATTTCTTGGGATGATGTTCCTCGGTCTCGCGATAAAGCCATCCAACCTGAATCAACTATAATAGCATCAATTTCTATATTAATACTAATTACAGTGGTTAAAACAGAAAGTGCAATTTCATTTAACTCACACACTCCTACACCTGATTGAACTAAGTCAAAAAAAATAAATACTCCGGCTCTTAATTCTGTAATTCCTATATTTTTGGAGCCTGATAATACAGTGGGAGTTGATCCTATAGTTACCAGTTCACAATTAATACCAACTTTTTGAATTGTCTCTGCAGCCATCAGCGTTTGGTTAGCTTCATTTTTTGCACAATTATTTATAGCTTCTTCATTAGATAAACTATAACTTTCCCCAGCATGGGACATTACACCTCGAAATAAATCAAACTCATCTAGACATTTACCAATTTTAATAAGTTGTTCATTTGCATAAGGTCGAACACCTGACCTATGTCCATCAAGATCCAATTCTATGACAGCAGTTATTCTATTTCCTGTACTTTTATAAAATGCAACTAATTCTTGTGCTGTTGAAATACTGTCAACTGAAACTGTTATTTTGCAATTATTTGATAAATTTCTTGCTATTCGTTCTAATTTGTTTGGAACAATTGCAACGGAATAAAGAAAATCATTTATCCCACTGCTTTTTAACTGTTCTAATTCTTCTATAGTTGAGACCATTGCGCGTGGACCAAATTCTTTTACAAGTATTTTTGTTATTTCAAGACATTTGGCAGTCTTCAAATGCGGCCGAAAATTAATTTTCTGCTTTGAAACAATTGATTTAATTTTTCTTATATTATCATCAAGTTTGCCTCTATCCAAAATAAGGCACGGGGTAAATAGATCTTTCAACATTTAATTACTCAATTATCCTTTAAATTATGCATATTAAAATTGCTTGACTCTATAATCATTTAAACCAAAGCTTATCGTATCAAATTATTCTATACAAATGTATATGATTTTGATTGTAAGAACTGTTTGTAGATTCTTAAAAAATTATTTGGAGGAGAGGATAAATGAAAAGTTTATTAACGAAGAAACTATTTAGTTTATTTAGTTTAGTTTTATTATGTTCTGTTTCTTTTTTTGGTTCGAATGTTCAAGCTGAAACAACATTTGAAAAAATTAAGAGAACAGGCAAAGTAACTGTTGGTACAGAAGCTGCATTCCCACCCTTTGAATTTGTAGAAGATGGAAAGATTGTAGGCTATGGAAAGGATATACTTGATTATATCATCGCTGATCTAGGAGTTGAACTTAATCAGTTAGATCTTCCTTGGCAGGGAATTCTTCCTGGCGTATTAGCAGGAAAATTTGATTTTGTAGCTACTAGTGTCAGTATTCGTGCTGAAAGAGCAAAAAAATATGCTTTCACCGTACCTATTGCTGAAGGAACAAACTGGGTTATGAAAAGAAATGGTGATGCCTCGATAATGAGCCCAGATGATTTGTCTGGAAAAGTGGTATGTACACAATTAGCATCAGGTAGTGAAAAGGCTACTCAAGAATGGGAAGAAGATATGAAATCAAGAGGGTTAGAGGGTTTTAAGGAATTAAAACTCTTTACCGCTCACCCAGAAGCAACTTTGGCATTAGCCAATGGAACTTGTGATGCACAAACTCAAACTGTACCAAATTTAGCTGTTGTTGCAAAAAAGCAAAAGGGAGTTTTTGAACTTGTTGGTCCGATAACTGACAAAACATACATGGCTTGGGTTACTCGCCCCGAGGATACAGACTTACGAGATTATTTAAGTTCAAAGATACTTGAAATGCGCGACAAAGGTATAATTGATGAAATTCAAGACAAATGGTTTGGCTTTAGAATGCCAATTCCAAGTGAAGGTCATTTACCTGAAGGTGCACTTTGATTTTAATTAATAACTAAATTTAAGATTGCCTTAAAATTATTTAAGGCAATCTACTTATTTGTTAGTAAAAATCATGAGATTTGACATAAGTTATATTTTTGATGCTTTACCAAGGCTAATTGAAGGGGCATTAATCACTTCACAAGTTGCAATTTTGGGTTTTTGTTTCAGTATTGTTTTAGCTACTTCTATAACTATTGCTCGAACCTCCTTTAATTCAAGAATTTTTAATGGATTTATAGCCTTTTATATTAGTTTTATAAGGGGAACACCTCTTTTGGTACAAATCTTTTTGATTTATTATGTTTTGCCAGTTTTTGGACTAAATTTAGCACCATTCCCCGCTGGAATTTTAGCTATAACTTTAAATAGTGCGGCGTTTGTTATAGAAATTTTGCGAGGTGGTTTAGCTTCAGTGCCAAAAGGGCAGTTTGAAGCAGCCAAATCTTTAGGAATATCGGGGTATGCGCTTTGGCGAAAAATAATTCTTCCCCAAACATTTATTGCCTCAATTCCACCATTAGTAAATGAATTTACTATGGTTCTAAAAGCTACAGCTTTACTATCAGTAATAACAGTAGTTGAGTTGATGCGGGTTTCACAACAAATTTATAGTGCAAATTATCATCCAGTTGAGATTCTAAGTGCCACTTTTGTTATTTATTTTTTAATGTGTTTTGTCGTAAGTCGCAGTTCAGTCTATTTAGAACAGAGATTTAAAGTAAAAAGGGCTTAAAAGTTCCAATGCTAGAATACCAAATATTTTTTGATTATTTTCCGATGATTTTATTAGGTTTTTGGTTGACCTTAAAAATTGTTATATGTGCTATTGCACTAGGTATACCATTAGGACTAATTCTAGCTCTCGGAAGGCGATCGAATTTTATACTGATAAGTTTCTTTGCAACTAGTTTTATAGAATTGTTTAGAAACACTCCATTTATAATTCAAGTTTTTTTATTTTATTATGTCTTACCCTTTTATGGGCTACGGCTTCCGGCAGAGTATGTTGGCATTTTGGCTCTTGCAGCTTTTGGCAGCGCCTATTTTGCTGAAATCATAAGAGCAGGTATCGATTCAATACCTAGAGGTCAACTTGAAAGTGCAAGAGCAATTGGTATGACAGATTGGCAATCTATGAAAAATATAATATTGCCACAAACTTTATCAATTGTTTTACCGCCTTTAACTAATCAAACGTTAACTCTCATAAAGGAATCGGCCATATTATCAACAATTACAGTTCATGAATTGACAATGACAGGGTTGATGGTTCAGGGAGAGACATTTAGACCTTTTGAAGTTTTCATAATGGTTGCACTTCTTTACTGGGCTTTAAATGAAACGATTGCAACCATTATGAGAAGATTTGAAAAAAATATCAATAAGAGTAGAAAAACAATGCCTACGGATTCTAGTGTAATTTTGAAACAAAGTGAAAATACAAGATGACTTTAAATTTTCTAGAACTTAAAGGAATCCACAAAAAATTTGGCGAAATTACAGCATTAAATAATGTTTCTTTAAGTGTATCAAAGGGCGAGGTTATATTTATTATTGGGCCAAGTGGATGTGGAAAAAGCTCTCTGTTGAGAGCAGTAAATTGGCTTACTCCGCCAGATAAAGGAGAGGTTTGGTTGGAAGGTAAAATTGTTGGCTCTTTATCTTCCAAACTAACTATTAAAGAATCAAAATTGTTGAATAGTTACCGTGCAAGAATGGGAATGGTTTTTCAACAGTTTAATGTTTGGCCTCATTTAAACGTATTAGAAAATGTAGTTAGAGCTCAAATGGTCGTGGCTAAAAGAAGTCAGGCTGAAGCTGAAGCGAAGGCTTTAAAGATTTTAGATGAAGTAGGATTATCTAACAAAATAGATGAATGGCCGGATCATATTTCTGGAGGGCAAAAGCAAAGATTGGCTATAGCCAGATCTTTGGCTATGGATCCTATAGTAATGCTACTTGATGAGCCAACCTCAGCACTAGACCCTGAACTTGTAGGCGAGGTTTTGTCGGTTTTAAGGCGGTTAGTAAATAATGGAATGACAATGTTAATTGTTACTCATGAATTGGGTTTTGCTTCTAAATTTGGCGATCGAATAGTGTTTATGGATGGGGGCGAAATTGTTGAAGAAGGAGCTCCAAAAAAAATTCTTAGCATGCCTAAAACTCAAAGATTAAAAATGTTTTTAGAAAAACTTAACATTACTTCTTTTAAGCAATAGGAAAAATTTTTGAATCTATTTAAACAAAATATAAAGAAGATGAGGAAAAAAAATATGGCAAATAAGCTTACCACACCACCGAAAAAAGAATTTCAGAGTTTTCATGACTTTCCAATAGTAACTGATTTAGATAATCTTGAGGCTGATATAGCATTTTTAGGCATTCCTTTTGGCGACCCTTATTCTATGGGTGAAGCAAGTAATGATCAATCTAACGCTCCAACTCATATAAGGAGATACTGTGAAAGATCTCTGCGGGGACTTGATAGGTACGATTTTGATATTGGTGGAACACTTTTAAATGGAGAGGATATCAAAGTTGTTGACTGTGGCGATGTAATAGGAGTGGCGAAAGATGTGGCGGGCAATCATGACCGCTCTGAACAGGCAGTCAGAAAAATTTTGTCTTCCGGCGCTTTGCCAATCATTCTGGGTGGTGACCACGCAATTCCTATTCCCGTTTTCAGGGCTTTTGAAAATCATGGACCCATTACATTAGTTCAGGTAGATGCTCATATTGACTGGCGGGATGTTTTTCATGGAGTAAGCTATGGTCTATCAAGTGTAATCAGAAGAGCTTCAGAAATGGATCATATTACCGAAATTTTTCAGATAGGGCTGCGTTCAGCGGGAAGCGCCAGACCAGAGGAAAGAGAAGCTGCTCTTGATTACGGTGCAAATTTAATTACTGATATAGAGCTTCAAGAAGTTGGTATGAAAGCTATCTTAGACAGAATACCAGATGGCCAAAATTATTATCTGACGATAGATGCTGATGGTGTGGATCCGACTATTATGCCCGCAGTTGCTGGTCCTGCTCCAGGTGGAGTGAATTACTCACAAATGAGGACACTTATTCAAGGGTTAGTTAAAAAGGGCAAAGTTTTAGGAATGGATATTGTTGAAATAACTCCAAGCAAGGATATTCATGGTATCACTGCCATTACTGCAGGTCGGTTTATTTGCAATTTGATTGGTACTGCAGTCAGGGCTGGGTACTTTGATAAAAAATAGTTGTCTTGAAACTCATTTGGAACTCTGTTCATTTTAACTGCTGGATACTTTATGAAATCTGAAAAACTGGTCATACAAAATCTTGCAAAAGGGATCCTTTATTTGGATTCAATCAAACTACCCGATAATGTGACGAGCATCGCTAAACAGTTAATAATTGATGTTACAGGGGTGATCATAGCAGGATCATGTACAAAATCAGCGTGCTTCATGTGTGATGTGGCATCAGAATTTTATTCATCTGGAAGTTGTAATATTCTTGGACGAAACAGGTGCCTTAACCCCCCAGGCGCTGCATTTGCAAATGGAGCATCGGCACACGCTCTTGAATTTGATGATAATTGCTATGCGGGAGTTGTTCACGGTTCAGCTGTAGTTTTTCCGGCTGTTTTAGCTTTTGCTCAACATCAATCATTGTCTGGAAAGGATCTGTTAAAAAGTTTTATTGTTGGCTTAGAAATAGAATTTGCAGTAGCGAAGGCTTTTTCAAATAGTATTTATGACAAGGGTTGGTGGACAACCTCTGTGCTAGGGTCAGTTGGAAGTGCCGCAGGAGTAGCTTCTTTAGCTAAACTTAAAATTGATGAAATTGAGAATGCTCTTTCATTAGCAATATCGGGTACTGGTGCAACAAGAGCCGTTCGTGGCACAAATGCAAAGCACTATTATTGTGGACGTGCCTCAGAAAATGGAATTGTTTCTGCAAGTCTGGCAATGAAAGGAGGGGAAGGACCCTTAAATGTTTTTGAAGATAGAAATGGTCTAATTCCCGTTCTCAATGATAAAATTTTTCAACATTCATTTGTAAACAATATTGGGAAAGAATTTGGTTTATTAAAACCGGGCGTGGATATAAAAAAATATCCTGTTTGCTATGCGAGTCACTCAGCTGCTGATGGAGTAAAGACGATTGTAAAGGCCAATAATATTGCTTTTAAAAATGTAGACAAAGTAATAGCAACAGTTCCACCAATAATTGCTTCAAATCTTACTTTCCAAGACCCAAAAACTACTAAAGAAGCCCAATTTAGTTTAGAATTTGCCATTGCTATGATTTTGAAGTTTGGAGAAATTTCTTTAGAGCATTTAAGTAAACAATACATAATGAACTCAGATATCCAAAACTTAATGACTAAAGTCAAAATGCGTGTAAGTGAACTTCCAAAAGATATTAAATATACCGAAAAAATTTGCCCTGAATGGGCAAATATTGAGTTATATTCTAACAATGGGGGGTATTATAAAATATTTGTGGGAGCACCACTTGGTTCCTCTATCAATCCTTTGTCGGAAGAAATGCTTTACGACAAATTTTCTTCATGTGTAAAATTCTCTAAAATGAAATTAGATATAAAGTCAGCTTATGAAAAACTTTTAAATATTGAAAAGGTAAATAATTGTCAGGAATTATTTTGATTTATGTCATGAGAAGGGGAAGAAACGCAATATTTTGTTAGCTTCCAATAAATACCAACCCTTTTTTGAAAATATGGAAAGTTCGGCTGGTTACATCAGCATAGAATGAGGCCTATACACGATTAAATACGTGTTTCAACGACATAAAGGAGGAGGGGTAAAGCTAACCAACTCTCGTTCCACTGCTTCTGCGAAGGCCAATGCTGTGAAGTCACGACCATGGCCTGCAATAGCCTGATACCCTACAGGAAGACCTCTAACCTGCCCAATCGGGCCCACAACGCTTGGCAGTCCTACAACACCCGAATAACCTGACCAGAAAAGTTGTGCCATTTCTGGTTGTTTTTCACCATTGATAGTCAAGAACCGGCGGTAACGCTGACCCTTTTGATCGTGTTTAAATGCGGGTGCTCCTGTTGCAGGGGTAAGAAGAATATCTACATCCTCAAAAAATGCATCAAATACTAGACGATGTTTATTACGTTCTGCATTCAATTTAATCCAGTCACGATGCAGAAGTGATAAACCCTCAAATCGCGTACCACAAACGCGGGTCACGCGGTCATTATTCAATGCCTTAACTCCATTGATAAGTGCTTTGATGTCTTTTTTTGTGAAGTGCGGTGAATCAGAAGCGCCCACCAGCTTGAGATAAATCATGAAGTGTCGTTCGCTATCTAACTCAGGTATTTTATTTCGGATTATCTTTGCACCTGCCTTTTCCAGTTTTTGAACAAATTTGTCCAATTTATCAAGATAATCATGATCAACGGGGCTTTCTGGATCGTCGAGTTTTAACCCAATGCGGAATTGGTTTAACTTTGTTCGGTTGTCTGCGGATAGATGATTTTTGAATGCTGTAGCTTCTATGCCGCGTAGCCCCTCAATGGTCTCAAAAGCCAGCTTCAAATCTTGTGCCGTACGCGCCAATGGACCAGCCACTGAGATATCCGACTCGGAATGCAATTCCTCAATACTTTGGCCGCGAGAAGAAACAACCTTAAACGTCGGCTTTAGTCCAAAAACCCCACAGTAATGGGCTGGATTTCTGATCGAAGAACCTGCATCACTACCAAGTTCCAAAGCGCTCATGCCGGTGGCAAGCGCAGCAGCTGAACCTCCGGAGGAGCCTCCCGGTGTGCGAGTTGGATCCCACGGGTTGCTAGTAGTTCCATAAATTTTGTTAAAAGTTTGCCATTCAACAAGGTTAAGTGGCACGTTTGTTTTACCAAAGACGATGGCACCGGCACTTCGAAATCGTGCTACTGCGTCGCTATCTGATGTGGCGATGTTGTCTTTATTCTGGGGATCTCCCCAGGTTGTGGGTGCACCGGTAAGGTCAAATGACTCTTTTACCGTGATGGGCACTCCATGTAAGGGACCACGAAACTGACCCCTGGCTACCTCTTTGTCCATCGTCCAAGCCGTCTCTCGTGCGCCTTCACGATCCTGCCAAATCACTGCGTTGATCTTTGGGTTATACTTATCGATCTGTTCAAAATGTTCCTCAATCAGATCAGAGGTCTTTATTGACCGTTTGCGCACTGCCGCGGCCTGTTCCTTTGCTGATTTAAACACAATCGAAGACATGATCAGACCTTTCATCAAATGCGATAAAGAAGTTATTGGATATTCGCCTTTGAAAAGCAAGGCAAATTGTTTCAAAGAAAAATTGTAAGTTAAGACATAAAAATGCTACAAAGTGGTACAATATTAAGTAAAATGAAAATAAACCTTGTACCTTTATGAAAAGGTTAAATCATTTAGATTATGTACGAAGTTTAGAATATAAATTGTACAACCTTTCAATTTCTCTTAATACCGAGTATCATAATAGGTAAGATTATTTGTAAGGCTATATCTTTTAATTCTCGCGTATTCAAAATTGTTCTAATTAAGTTTTTCTGAATTGAGCATTTATTTCTACCATAATCAATACTAATTCAGACCAGCCAATAAGAATCATTGGGTCATCGGGGAGCCAATGAAGCCGTATTTATTAGCTTTGGTGACAATCAGAATTAGAGTGCTAGACCCTCAGAACTTGAAACGGACTATTAACTTTTTTAGGTTTCAAATAATTCGAAAACTGGGTAGACTATATTCATCAGAAATAATCGAAAGGAGGTGGTCCAATGTCTATTGGTGATTTAGTTGGTTGCGAGGTATTGGTTCTCTCTTTAATCCGCCAGGATAATAATTGAGCTATTATAGGCCTATGCAATTGGCCGAATTAACGAAAATACTTTAGCTTCAGGGGAGATATCCTCCCTTGAAGCTAATTTCTTAGAGTCATCTAATTCGTTCTCGTTGGGATTGAGTGCATAGTAATAATTTTGGCTTGGTTGCCTTTTAAGCTCAGAAATAACTTTCATTTTTCAGTATAATAAATATCGATAATACATCTTATACTGGAGGATGGAAAAATCCCTTCCAGTATGCGCGTTGGTTAATGGAAGACACCCAAACTATTATTCATAGAGATCTTCAGTTCTATAATGGTGCTGGATTAAGTCTTGACCTTATCGTTAACACCTTGGAATCTCTAAGTTATGAAATGTGGTCCCTTTCCAAAGAGGAATTGGTAAGTGGCGGCGTGTTAGCCAATCAGTGAATCCGCGGCATTATAGCTAATTACTACCAGACTTTAACACTCAGAACACCCAATATAACCCTCCTGGCGATCTAGATTTGTGGAGAGGCTAGGGTAAAGGCACTTAAAAACTACACCCTAATCTTGGCAATATCTGCCAGCTACATTGTCTAGCGAAGTTCTCAAGTTAAGTTAAAATAAATAAATAAATCCATTAAATTCGCAATTTAATTCGGGGCCAAGTTTAATACTTTGATTTCAGGCAGCTTTTGTATTATTTCACGGAATGTCATGCCTTTAGCAGGCGTGGTGACGTCTGTTAGTGAGTTGGACACCTCGGGTATAGAATAAAATCTAATTCTTTCTTCAGATGTGAAGGACCAAATTTTTTCAATATTATCGGGTATGGTATAGTTTTTACCTCTAAGGCAATCCTTCAGATAAATTACTGCACTAGGTTTTATTGATAGATCAAAATTGGTGCAACAAAACCCTTTGAAAAACATGAAAACATTATCTCTATAACCTGGGTGATCTACGCCTAATATTGAAAAACATTTTGTACAGTAAACACGTGTAGACTTAGCATTATCGCGAAGTTGAAAAGGCTGCATAAACTCTAGACCATCAATGGTGCTAATGTCAGATCGGATATAAAATAACTGAGGCAGGTTAGTGGGAGCAATTCCACCTTGTTCAAACCCCCATTCTAAAGCCTGTCGACAATCTTCACAGGCGCATAGTAAACTGAGACTGGGAGTTGTATAATTTAAAGAAAATTTGCATCGGGAACATTTGCAGGTCATTTCTGCTGTCATTTGCTTGTCAATGGGATCAAGAGATTTCATAGGATCATCCTTATGATCTAATAGTTTGGTTATTAAAGGCTAGTTAAATCTATAACATAATGTAAATTAAATTTGCTAATTGTTGTGATGTTCTTTTGCCCTTTATAATAGCAGATAGGCTGCTCGGGAGCCAGGATCAAAGAGATTCACAAATATTACACTCCCTTATCTTAGGATAGGTTCAATACTTAATTTTGAAGATTGAAGGAAGCGTTAGAAACATGGGTGGTACAGGTTGGCGAGGTCAGAGTATTATTTAAGTTTTCGTAATCATTCTTTTTACTCTTCCTCGATACCAAGTATAAATCCCAGCTGATACAATGAGAAAAGCTCCTAGTAGGACATAAATATCAGGATATTCAGCAAAGAATACTATTCCTAATATTGTGGCAAATATTAGGTCAAAATAGGTAAATGGAGCAAGAAAAGATGCTTCTGATCTTCTTAGAGCAATTACCAAAGAAAAGTGCCCCAAGCCTCCAAGAATACCAAGCATAGAGAACAATGCTAGATCTTTGAATGCCATTGGTTCAAAATAGGGTATTAACATAAATGAAGAAATTATGGTTCCCACTAATGATGTATAAAAAAAATTAGTTTTAGGATCTTCTTCAGCCCCTAATTTTCTGGTTGAAACAGCGTATCCAGCATAACAAATAGCCGCCATTATTGGGAAAAAACCATAGAGCGCAAACATTTCAGTTCCGGGTTTTAAGATGAATAGCGTTCCAGCAAATCCTATAATAACGCTTAACCAGCGTCTGAACCCAACCGCTTCCTTTAAAAAAATGACTGAGAAAATAACTACAACAAGAGGGCCAACTTGAAAAATAGTAACTGTAGATATCAAACTCAAATATTTGAAACCAGAAAACATAAAAATGGTGGCACCAAATAATAACAATGACCTGAAAAGATGGAGTGTTATTCTCTTTGTTTTGATTGTCTTACCAATATTTGGGAGGAAGATTATCGTGGTAAAAATGGTTTGACTCAAATATCTCGCCCAAACTATTTCAATAATTGGGTAGTGAGTAGTGAACCCCTTTGCTAGTGCATTCATGATTGAAAAAAGAAATATTGTTAATATCATAAATGTGATACCACTTGTCACACTTTTCATATCAGATAATCCATAAATACAGTAAACAAACAAGTGTACTTTTCATCAAGTTTTTTTTGGGAATATTAAACTATGCAGGATTTATCACTGGCTATAGGGGCATAATTGTTTATATTCCTTTGCTGTTTTGGATCGTCGATATAGTTTTCTTGAGGTTCTTAAAAATTACTCAAATAGGTGGGACATGCTACGGAATTTATTCCTTGTCTCCAGCACCTCTCTTTTTTTTATTTGTGGCCTACCTCTGAATAATAATGGAGATAACCCTAGGAGCAGCAGATGATCCCTTAAACACTCAAAAAAAATACTTACTGAAATTTGTTCAAAATACACACAAATGCAATCCTTACCCAAGATGTTGTCAGCAGATAGGCGGTTTATTCCCTAAAGCTAACCACTCAGATAATCTTTAAGCATTTGATTTTCAAATTTGGATTTCTCAAGTAATCTGTTTACAACATCACCAATAGATACAATCCCAATTGGTTTTTTATTCTCAACAATTGGGATATGTCTAATTTTGTTCTTTGTCATGAGCTCCATGAGTTTATCAGAGAAAACCTCTCGGTCACAAAATATCACAGGGGAAGTCATTAGTTTACTTATGGGGAGTTCCGATAAATTATAATTAGGGACTTTGGTGAGAGCTTTTACTATATCTCTTTCAGACAGAATTCCAGCTAATTCGGCGTTTTCATTTGTTACTGGAATTGCTCCAATTTTATGCTTTACCAGTTTTCTTATAGCAGTAGCGACTGTTTCTGATTCTTGTATTGTTACCAAAGGTCTTTCAATTAAATGACTCACGAGGGTTTTAGACATTGCTTCCCTTTCCCAACAAGTGTTTCTTGATTCTCTCCTTAAAAATGGTTAGTTTACCTAACGTAAAGTAAAATGTAATCTCGGAATTAATATTAGGTGATTTTTTTTCAGGCGTAAATTTTTTTTTTAGTTAGCATTGCTGGAAGCAAAATTGTTACATTTGCATGTGATGATAGAATTAAATGTTTAGGGAGCGATTTCTATAATCAATAAGTTGTTGCAAATACAAAACTAAAATATTCCATTCCAAACCTGACCAATTCTGTAAGGGAATCCGCGATGACAGCCTCTAAATTTGCTTCTGCCAAATCAACGAGTTTTGAGAAAATACCGATTATCGATATTTCTAGTATAAAAACGAATACAGGCTTTATCCAAATTGCCGAGAAATTGGTTAAAACTGCGAAGAGAGTAGGATTCTTTTATATTACAGGGCATGGAATTTCGATAAAAGTTATGCAACAAGCTCTTGCAGCATCCAGACGCTTTTTTGACTTGCCTGTGTCAAAAAAATCTACTGTTGCAGTGAACAAAAATCAACGGGGATGGATGGGGCAAGGGATGGCACAACTTGAAGGCTCAAAAACCTATGACGCAAAAGAAATATACTTTTGGGGTTGGGATGTGGGCCCCAATGATCCAGATGTACTAGCAGGTACTCCAATGGTTTTTCCCAACCAATGGCCGGAGGAAGTAGCACCATTTCTGCGGCTTAATCTGATGCCTTATTATGATGAGGTCATCTCTTTGGGGCGATCTATTCTCAGTGCATTCGCATTTGGACTTGGCAAGCCCAAGGAATTCTTTGTCAAAGCTTATGAAAAGCCATTAGGACGTGGACAGCTTGTTTATTATCCGCCAATGAGCACAGAGGACGAAAAACAGGAGCGCTTTGGTGCTGCATCACACACTGATTTTGGTGTTTTAACTATACTTTTGCAAGATACGCAGGGAGGTCTGCAAGTGCTAAATAAATCTGGAGATTGGATAGAGGCTCCACCAATTGAAGGTAGTTTCGTTTGCAATATAGGTGATCTCTTGGAGCGTTGGACTAACGGAGGTATTATTTCAACAAAGCACAGAGTCATTAATCGGAACAAAACTGCACGTTATTCTATTCCTGTCTTTTGTGATCCAGCTAGTGAAACAATTGTTGATCCAAAAGACTTTAGTAACGGTCCTATACTTTATGAGAAAATTACGGCTGGAGAGCATATAGCATATCGAAACCATAGAAATTTTACTCAATACATGAAGTAACTAACCTTCCAGGTAAAAATATCTCAGGTTCATTGAGCTAATTTTTTACAATGATACAAACCATATTAGTAAAATAGTAGCTAGTATTAAAACATTTCTAATATCAGCCTTAATTAGATAGATTAAGTAACTTTAAGGTGGGATACAAAAGCTTTAACATTTGTTTAATCTGAAATCCGCTTTCCAGGACATGTCATTGTCTTGAATTACCATTTGTGACCAGATTCTGGAAATTGTTATATTTCATCGGAGTTTCTATAGGCTGACATAAAACGGTGCATTGGGTGGATAAGTGTATTCACCATATCATTTAGATGCCATGCTGCTAGCTGATTATATATTTGATCCTCATTTTCTGCGATCCAATGACAAAAGAAGAAATCGTCATTACCCACCCAAGTTTGAAGGCAAGTTGCATGATCACCTTTTGAAGCTTTAGCCCACTCCTTCTCATTAAGCCTATCAATGGGAGGATTCCTATTTTCAGGTGGAGTCAAAAATAATTGCCGGCTTTGATCTGAAGTGAATGTATGTGTGCATATGAAATGTTTTTGAGTCATGATATCAAACTACCTTCCAATCATCAGCTTGTGTAGAACACAAGGTATCGTGTTGTAACCAAAACTTCTGTCAACAGATCTTACTATAATCCCATGATTGTTTAAATATTAAAGCGTTATAAAGTAATTCAGGCTTTCATTTTGTGTTAAAATCCATGTTAATTGGAATAATAGATAGGAAACTTAGAATGCTTCTGTATACAATATAGATTGTGGGCCGGAAGAATTTAGGTTTGGACAAATTGCTTGTAATGATTTTAATTTATTCTGAATCGAGGCAGTTATGATAAAAACTTTAGAGTATTAGGTGGAAAAGTGAATACCAATAAGATTTATTATAGTTACCAGAATCTTCCCAATGAAATATCACTTATATTAGAGACTAAGGTATCTCAGAATTGGCGGTGCAATATTTGGCACATCCGAGGAAGTGAGAGAGACTTAATTATTGATACGGGCTTAGGTTTATGGCCTATTGCTGACGACATTTTCCAAATCTCTGAAAGATCAATAATCGCTTTATGTACGCATAGCCATCACGATCATGCTGGAGGGTTAAACCAGTTTAAAATAAAATCAGGACATCTAGCAGAACAAGATATTTTTTCTAATCCGACACGAAAGTCTACGGTTGCAGATTTAATAAAACCAGAACATTTGCTTGAATACCCCTATGAAGGGTTTAAGTTAGAGTCTTGGTGTATGGAAGCAGCTCCAATAACAAATCCAGTTCAGGAAGGTGATATAATTGATCTAGGTAACAGATCTTTTCAGATAATACACTTTCCAGGTCACTCACCCGGTTCTGTGGCCGTCTGGGAAGAGAAGACTGGGATAATGTTCACGGGAGATACCCTTTACGACGGGGTGCTTTATGACCATCTATATCACTCTATTCCTGAGATATTTAAAGAAAGCCTCCAACGTCTAAAAGAATTTCCTATAGCGACAATTCATGCTGGGCATGGACCGAGTTTTGGGACAAATAAAATGCATAGTATAATAGATGATTATATGAGTGGGAAACGCAGTATGATTTGCCCAGTTTAAGCCCAAATATCATATTTTACCTTTATTTGATTTGAAGAATGCCTTAGATTCCCTTTTTTTTTATTAAACTAAGAACCGTAAAGGAAGTTGTGTTCCAAAAATTTTTTCCATTACTAAAATATGCGATACTTTAAGGAGGCTTTATGCGGATCCATTCACCCTTTAATTTCTGTCAGAGTCGTCATGGTTGAAGTTCAAATGGGAAGAAAAATTAATTCTCTTAATGAAAAAACTTGTTATGAGGTGGCGAGGCTTTGAAAAAAATAGTGCTAGTCCTAAGAAATCAGTAATAAACCCAGGGGTTAATAGTAAAATTCCTGATATTACTACAAAAAAACCATCACCTAAGGCTTTTAAAAGATGGTCTAGATTATTCAAAGGAATAGTCTTAATTCGGTGTATAGTTTTAATCCCCTCCCTTTTTATTAGAACACTACCAACTATGGCTGTTAGAACTATAAGACAGACAGTTTCTAAGGGGCCAACATGTTCGCTGACCTTAAGAAATATGTAAATTTCTAATATTGGAACTGATAAAAAAAGAATAAAAAAAACCAAATCGCGCTCACTCATAATTTTCCAATTTTCAATTAGTATACTAGCCCACCATATGTGTACAGTCTGAGTAATATTATTGTATTAAGGAGTTGAAGTGGGTTCTTAGATTACTTGTGAATATGCATAACTAGGATTTAGGATAGGACCATTCTAGCAAGCTAGGTCGAGGGAACCTACAAGTGGGATGCTTCATTTGTAATTAAATAAGATTTGAATTGATTTTTACTTAACAAAATAAAAAATGTGACGTTAACAATAACTCATCAGGATATGCTCTCCAACAGGCGGAGGGCTAAAGTGAGGTGTAGGTGGTTTGGAGGTGGTACATCAAACTAATCCGCACCTCACAATCCTGCTGAAAATTTCACTTGTTACATTCTAAATAATTAAAAAAGATAATTCCATTCTACTAATAGACTTCTTTGCCATTCAGAGCATATCTTGAAAAGCCTTATAATATAAGCAATGGACGAAAATGCGTAGGGGCGGTCATTTTACTGCCATGGCACACCTAAGCTTATTAATTGAAGATATAAGAACTTTTAGACGTAAATTAACTATGTGACCAATCATTGGGATCTTCAGAATTATTGGGTGAAAGTCCGATGATATCACCATCTATCGAACAGCCCAAGCCCAGAACTGTACGGTTTGCGTATGAAAAATACGCACAAACTTGGTTTAGTTCCAAGATTTCACCGTCATCAAAACCAACATTTCTAAGTTCTTTAATATTTTTTTCGGTCAATTCAGATGGGGATTCATTTAGTATTTGAGCGTAAAACATTGCTGATTTTTCTTTTTCATTTAATGGCGCAGCTGAAATATTATTTTGTTCAATGGCGTTTCTTATGGAGTGGGCCTTTGTGTTGTCAACCAGTGCTCGTTTTAATCCTTCAAAATGATGGTCTACACAATAACTGCAGTTATTTAGATGGCTAACCCAAACTCCTAATGTTTCTAAAAACCATTTTGGGACGACATTATTTGTATGATGGAGAACGTATTTGTAAATAGCCATATGACCTTCCATAGTATGAGGCCTCAAAGAATGTAACATCATGATATTATCTACATTGTCATTTGGCCCTTTAACCCGATCATAAAGAGAGCGTAACCGCCCATGTGAATCTTCGTATGAAACTGTTTTAATCCAAGACATATTTTTTCCTTTTATATTTCTTAACAGTGCTAATAACGTAATGCTCCTACGCCAACAATTGTGAACTTATTTAGAGTTTACCAAAGACATTGGACCTTCACTGGTCCTCTGAAGGCCCAGCCGTGAAATAATACAGCAGATCTTTCATCTAATCTCAAATTTGGGAATCTACTGAATAACTTTGGAATTGCTACCTCTCCAATTAAACACTTAGAAATAGCAGCACCCGCACAGAAATGTGGGCCTGCGCCAAAAAAAATACTATTAGCTCTATCTTGTGAAATATTAAATTCTTCTGGATGCTTGAAACATTCCTCATCTCTATTGCCTGATCCAAACATAAAGAAAACCTTATCATCTTTGAAAAGCGTGACTTCTCCCAAGTTAAAATCTTTAGTAATGCGTCTGGGAGACATACCAATTGGAGAGATCCATCTTAAAAACTCTTCAACAGCTTTCAACCAGTTAGATCCATTCGCTAGTATACTTTTCATTTGGTCGGAATATCGTAAAAGTGCCCAAATAGTACCTGCAATGGCGTCTCTAGGTTCATTTTGCCCTCCAGAAATTGCCAGTTTAATATTGGCTCTGATTTGCTCGTCTGATAATCCTGCCTGAATCTGCACAGATAAAAGGGAGTTATCGGGGTGCTTTGATATATAATTTAGAATTTCATCAATATGTGCATCAATTGAAGCCGTGCAATTGTGGCAGTTTTTCTCAATCTTTTCATTGCCTTCATAATTTGCAATGCCATCAATCATACCCTGGCTTACTCTATTCATTTCCTTGGTATCCATATTTGTTAACCCAGTTACTGCTTTAAGTGCTTTTGCAGATAATGGCATTGCGTATTCACTTACCAAGTCCCCACCAGTTTGAACCTCTAATTCGTCAAGTATGGTATCGGAAAATTCCAGGAATTTTTGTTTCCATATTAATTTTGTTGTTTTGGGGGATACAGCGGGGAAAATGGCTCTCCTTTCAGTCAGGTGGGCATCCCCATCCTTTCTCATCATATTTTGTCCCATTAATTGTGTCATTAGGCTGTTTGGTTGGTCAGAAGCGAAAATGGTTGTTTTCTTTTCATTTTCAAAAATAGCCTGCCTTTTTGTAATTAAAGTGGCATCAAGTTGAGGGACATAGGCAATAGGAGTTTTATTCCTCATAACCTTTAAGTCAGGATATGGGTCCAACCAAAAATGATTTATGTTTAAATTATATATGGGAGCATTTGACATGATTACTTCCTTTCAGGCTACCCAACCATTTAGAATACTAGGTGGGATTTATCGTATACCTTCATACACATAGTTTTTGCTTGAAACATCTCCGCACCACACATAAATGGACATGAATGCTTCTGGCCCTGTTCGATTGGCATGTTTTACCATTGAGGGATGATAAGAACGTTCACAAGGGTAGTGAAGTCGATATGGTTTTTCGTCTATCTGCCAATATGCTTTTCCAGCAAGCATCACATAGAGTTCATCTGCTGGGTGGGTTCTAACTCCATATTCAGTATTGGGTAACATCCCATAAAGGCCTATGCGAATATCATTTGACTTGACCAAACCTGTAGGACCAATCAATTCAACGTGGGCCTTAGCAATGCTGTGTTGGATATAAAGTGGGTCTTGGGATGTCTCAGGAGGAATCCAATCAAAGGGCATTTCCAAAATAGTTTTACACACCGGATGAGAATTTTTTTGTCTCATCACTTTAATAATGCTCTTGTCTAAGCCATTACCGCCGAGCGATAACAATTTATCGCTAGTAGTATTTTGGAGGGTGAATCTAGCAAATGACTCTATTTTGTTTTCCTGATAAAAAACCTTCGCTAATTCAGGAAATAAAATGTTGAGGGACATTATACGTTTCTCCAATAATCTAAATACATAGATTCCAGAAAGTTGATATTTTCTTATGATCTTTCATTCTACCAACCAGCGCTCTCAAATTATTTTTCTTATGTTCATTCATTTGCCGGTCTGAAATTGTGTTCACTAGTAAGAGGCAGTAGTTAATATGCCTTAAAGTATCTCTCAATTATATTCTTTAGCCAAGAGCAAAGAGAGATTAGTATAATATTGGGTATAGTTTTGGAGAAAGTGATGAGGGATATGATGGTGCGCGGCGGAGAGTTGAAGGATGCTGAAAAGTGTGCTGAGATTGTAAGTAGTTGGATAAGTAATACAGAGTGGATGCCACGCTTATACACGCAACCTGAACTCACAACCATGATCAAAGAAGCCATGCCACATAGGGAATTTTGGGTAGCAGGTCATCCAGTGATAGGTTATCTCTCATTTAATGTAGAATTGTCACAAGTTAGTGCTTTGTATACGGCAATACAGGGGAAAGGGGTTGGAAAAGTACTTTTAGATAAGATTAAAGAGAGATACCATTATATTAATCTATGGTCGCATAAGGCGAATGAAAAAGCTCATCGGTTCTATCATCGGGAAGGGTTTAGAATTTCAAGGCTAAAAGAAAAAGGAGGAGATGGGATCCCTGAAATACAATTTGAATGGCGACAAAACTTAGGCGTTGTAATTTAATCGCTGCGCCAGCATCATGTTCGGGATAGAATAGGCAACAGTAACTTGAAGTAGGATAAATTTTGAGGTCGCCAATCTGTATCATCTGGCTGTTTTCTTTCCCGTTGATCCTGAAAATCGATTCATCATACGACAAAATGATCCAGTAAATTCTATTCTTGAACTAAGAATAATTTTTGAGGGGAATCTAAGAAAGAACGAAATATTTCGAGGATCAGTACAGAAGGTTTTTAAAAAATGTCCCAATTTGGAATAGAAGCATCTCTTAAGTTATATCTAGAAGATAAAAACCAAAGTAGCTGAATAGAAACAAGACCAGAAGGATCGTTATAGTATCTGTTTAATAGGCAAATCCATTTTTAAGATGGAGCTAATCAAATTTATACTCCAAGTGAATGCGGTCCCAATCAGACTAAATAACATAATTTACTATTTTTGTTTGGAATTAGTGCTTAACGAAATGACGAAACCAGATAATATGATTAGGGTTAACCCTAAAAGCATGGAAGCAGAAATATAATCTGAAAAAAACAGATAAGCCCAGGATGTTGCAAAAAATAGGAAGGAATACTCAAACACTGCTACAAAACTGGTATGACCTTTTTGATACCCAAAAGTAATCAACACGCCGCCAATCACTGATACCAACGCATGCATAAAGATAATTACGAGAATTTGCAAATTTGGCACTTTTAAAGGCAGAGTAAGAAACGTCCCAGATATGGGGAAAAAGTCTAAAAGTATGTTCAGCTGTATTAATATAATGATTATAAACGATGCTAACCCTATCCCGCAAAAGAACATAAACATTAATGAGACGGGTTCTTCTTCACGGCACCATTGACGAGTGGTTATGGACGCTAACGCATAGATAGCCCCGGCCGCAATTGGAAATAGGTTGTATATTGAGAAATCAGAAAAGGTTATACCCAAAACTAAGACCACCCCAAAGCTTCCTAAGAGAACGGCAAATACTCTGGAGAGATATATTTGCTCCTTAAGAAGACATCTTGAAAAAATAATCACGAATAAAGGAGAGGTGAAGAGGCCAGCTGAGACTTCTGATATTGGGAAAAATGCTAAGGAACCAAAATAAACCAACATGGCCAAAACCATCAATAACGTTCTTATTAAAACAGGTGAAAAGTTTTGTGGAAGTATACTCCTACCTATCCTCCTTGCAGCTAATATCAAAAGTGGAATTGCAATTAGACTACGTTCAAAGTGAAATTGCCAAAGACTTGTTTGCTCTGTTATAAAACGAATATAGTTGTCCCCAATAGCTAGTAATAGCATGCCTAATGCTATGAATAACCCGCCTTTCATATTCTCGCTTTTTTGTTTTAGCATCGGTTATTGAACGTTCATCAATTTGGAGGAATTTTAGTGTCGCCAGTTTTTTTTTCATGGACATTAAACTAAACTTACTTTTATTAATAGAAATACTTGAAATAACAAATTTAAAATCCGCAGGATTTTCAAGGATATTTTTGTAGATAAATTTTTAATTAGACTAAAAGAGTGATCACCTAATAAATTATGCATATAAAATGCCTAAGTCAGATCCTTCCAAAGGAAAATAGCACATGTATAATGAAGACATTAGTTTCTGCCAATTTTCTCTATAACAGGTTTGGCGGGGAATTACCTGCTATAAATTCTCGTATATTATTAAGAGCCATCTTACCCATTTCTGTTCGCACTTCCATAGAAGCAGTGCCAAGATGTGGAAAAAGAGTAACATTTTCCATATTTAAAAAAGCTTTTGGCACTTCAGGTTCAAATTCATAAACATCGAGCCCTGCTCCACCGATCTGCCCAGTTTCTAAGGCACTTATCAAAGCAGTCTCGGCAACAACATCTCCACGAGATATATTGACAAAGATGGCATGCCTTTGCATCATTTGAAATACTTTTTCATCTATTAGATGGTTGGTCTGCAATCCGCCCGGGACTGCTACAAAAACCACGTCTGCGTGTTTTACAGTTTCGTCTATGCTGGCAATTTGCCTGGCTGGAAAAGCTACTGTCTTTTCAGATCTGTTTAAATAGACTATTTGCATTCCAAAACCAAAATGGCATCGACGCGCGATTGCTTCTCCAATGCGTCCCATTCCAATTATGGCTGCGGTTTTCCCACTGACATGTAGGCCTAGCATTTGAGTTGGGTGCCAGCCTTTCCATTTTCCAGCACGAACTAACCGCTCTCCTTCTCCTGCTCTACGAGCAGTCATAAGCATAAGTGTCATAGCAATATCAGCGGTGGCTTGGGTGACAGCTCCGGGCGTATTGGTAATAGAAATACCCTTTGCTTTGGCGGCATTTATATCGATATGGTTGTAACCAACACCAAAGTTAGCCAGGAGCTTGCACCGTGGATTCTCCACCTGGTTGAAGACATTTGCTGAAAAAGAATCTCCTAATGTTGGTAGCACAATATCATAATCTTTCAGAGTTAAGATCATTTCTTTTTCACTTAAGGGGCTTGTCAAATTTCTAGCAGTCAAGCTTCCTAGGGCTTTAGCTTCATCCATAACCGACATTGGTAAAGGACGTGTAATAAAAATTTTGCTTAACTTGTTCATAATCATTCTACAAAAAGCTCCTATATCTTGGTTCTAACTTTTTAAAATAGAGAAGTTAAAAATTGCTTGTGGCGTCTTAGATCCCATCTTATTCTTGTACCCGAATGTCATGTGAAGGAAAAGGATATGGTAAAAGAAATACACTACATCTGTAAATATACCTTAAATAATGACACTTCCCGATGAAAAAACTCAGTTTATTAGCATATATAATATCACTGGTAAGGAAATGCTAAACCCAGACGAAGCAGATTGTTGCCATATAAAATCAAACTAATTTCAGCTTATCTTACTGATGAACTAACTTATGATATTAGACTAAAGGAGTAAGGCTAGCTACAACGTGAGAGAGTTGTCAATAGTTTATTAGATTCATAAAATCTAAAAAATAGGAGAGAAGATGCTGGGTAGAGCTGTAGAAATCCTTGAGAGGCTGGTTGCATTTCCGAGTGTTTCGGGATCTTCAACTCATGGTATAGTTGATTACATAAAAAAGTATATTGAGGGATTTGGAATTGAGGTAGCACTTTCTTTCGATTTGGCCCGTGAGAGGGCGAATGTTTTTGCAACGCTAGGACCGGCAGTTGATGGTGGGATCGTTTTGAATGGACACACCGATGTGGTCCCAGTGAAAGGTCAAAAATGGCAAAGTGATCCTTTCACCCTGACAAAACGCAACAACTGTCTTTATGGACGGGGTTCTGTTGACATGAAAGGTTTCCTGGCTTGTGTTTTGGCTTCGATTCCTATTTTCAAGGAAATGAAACTAAAAAAACCTATTCATATAGCATTCACATTTGACGAAGAAACAGGGGGGTATGGGATGCCTTTTCTGCTAAATAGTCGGGAATTCATGAACTGCTCCCCAGCAATTGTTATTGTGGGAGAGCCGACAGAAATGAATATTATTACTGCTCATAAAGGTGGCGATGAAATGCGAACCGAAATAACCGGGTTTGAAGTTCACTCCTGTGATCCTAATAAGGGCGTGAGTGCTATTTCGGTTGCCATGAGACTTATTGCAAAAATTGAGGAAATAGGAGATCGGTTAGCATGCTTACCGCATTCAAATTCATTGTTTGAACCGCCATACTCAACATTTAACGTTGGTAAGATTGAAGGCGGAGCCGCGCGTAATGCTACTGCTGGATGGTGTAATTTTGATTGGGAGTTTCGACCGATGCCAGGAGAAGATAGTAGGGCCATTATTGCAGAAATAAAAGAATATGCAGATAAAGTTTTGTTGCCGCCTATGAAGGACATTAATGGAAATGCTGAAATTAAGGTGATAACTGAAGTATCTGCCCCTCCCTTCGATGATATGAATTCAGAAAGAGCTGCACGTTTCATTAGTGAAATAACAGGTAAGAATAGCCGAGGTGTAGTGTCATTTGGCACAGATGCCGGATATTTTAGTGCAGCAGGTCTCTCTACAGTAGTTTGCGGACCGGGGTCAATTTCTAGAGCTCACGCACCGGATGAATATATAACCATAGGAGAATTGAAGGAGGGATTATCTTTTATGAAGAAAATTGCCCATCATTTGTCATAAAAGAAAAGGGTGTCTTTGGGCGGCGCAATAGGCTATGAAAAAACATACCATATTAAGGCCATGCCTACTAGCCAGATGCTTATTAAACTTATCCAATACCAATTAACCAGAATACCCTCTATATTTTTAGCAAGATTATAAAGTTTCAGTATAAGTTTCATTATTGAGAAGATTAATCAAATTTCGCTGCTAGCATTTAGTGTTATCAGTAAATAAATAATTATTTCTGTGGATTTCCCGGTATTGGTAACCCGATCAATGAGTGATGAGCCCTAGCATATTGGGGCGGGTACGCACATTCATTAGAGAAGACTTCTGCTGCATGCCAAGCCCACCGTGGATTATATAGCATGCCTCTGCCTATAGCTACCATATCGGCCTGTCCAGTACTTATAATTGACTCCGCTTGGAAGGGTTCATTTATTTGACCAACTGCTATTGTCGTGAGGTTAACTTTTTTCTTAATTTCAGCTGCAAAACCAGTCTGATATGCTGGTCCAGGCGATATCTTTTGCCTCGGGGAGTTTCCCCCACTGGAAACATCTATAAATTTGCACTTTAATTTCTTTAGTTCCTGTCCAAATTTGATAGATTCAGTCAGATCCCAAGAGGAATCTTCGATCCAATCTGTAGCTGAGAACCTAACGCCAAGAGGAAAGTTCTCTGGTATGGAATTTCTTACGGCTTTAAAAACTTCTAAGGGGAATTTCATTCTTCCTTCTAATGTTTGACCATATTCATCTGAACGGGTGTTACTTACTGGAGAAAGAAATTGATGCAAAAGATAGCCATGAGCCATGTGCAACTCAATGACATCGAACCCTATCTTTACAGATCTTTTTGCTGCTGTTACAAAATAATCCAATATTTGTTTTAAACCTGAAGTATCTAATTCGCTAGGGGACGGCCAATTAGATGAATAACTTTCTGCTGAAGGTGCTACGGTTTCCCAGCACTGGTCATTTCCCTCCTCAAGAGGAAGTCCACCCCGCCAAGGTATTTCAGTAGAAGCTTTTCGTCCGGCGTGGGCGAGTTGGATCCCAATCTTTGAGTTTCCATATTTCTTAAAGAATTGGACTATTTTTTTTAATTCTTTTTCATTGTCATCTGAATAAAGTCCGAGACAACCTGGAGTTATTCGCCCTTTTTTCTCAACTGCAGTAGCTTCGATAAATACGAGTCCAGATCCAGAAACAGAAAATTGTCCCAGATGCATGAGATGCCAATCCGTTGCAGAGCCATCTATAGCTGAATACTGGCACATTGGTGCTACAACTATTCTATTGTTGATGACCAAATCACCGATTGAAATTGGCGAAAAAAGCATACTCTCCATAGGTGGTTTCCTTTTAATTATTTTATTGTTTTACTAGTTTCTTCTTTGGATCATAGAATGGAAGCTCTACTTGAACGCAAGCATATGATAAGCCATTAATTTCTACTGCTACGGATTTTGCTAACTGAGCAAATTCTATGTGAATCATGCCTAAGGCTATATTTTTCTTTAATCTAGGAGAAAATACGGCAGATGTTATTTTACCAATCTTTTGGTTATTCTTAGTAATTGGCCAAAATTCATTGTTGGGGGCGGGCAAAGGTGCACAATCAATTACTAAACCGACTTGCCTTTTCTTGATTCCAGATTCCTTAATTTTCTTAAGAGCAGCCTTACCTATAAAATCATCTGTGATGTCTAAGTCTACTAACCTATCAAGACCGAGCTCAAAGGGATTATTTCTAGAGTCTGCGTCAGCATGATAGGATAGCATAGCTCCCTCAATTCTTCTGATTGTAGATGTATGACCAGGTTTTAAACCAATAGGCTTCCCAATTTCCATAATTTTGTTCCATAAAAATGTACCTTTAGAACCATCACGTAGGAATATTTCATATCCTAGTTCACTTGACCAACCAGTTCTTGAAACGACCAAGGGTATTCCTAAGAACTCTAGTTCCATCAATTTATAATAGCCTAAGCTAGCGACTTCATTACCAAAGACTTGACCAATTATTTCTTTTGATTTTGGTCCTTGAAGCTGTAATGGAGAAACATCGGGTTCACTAATTTCAACGCTCATTCCTGAATTCACAGCAACACCTTTTGCCCAAAGAAGTATGTCGCTATCGGCAAGCGATAACCAGAAATGATTTTCCCCTAGCCGCAATAGTACTGGGTCATTTAGGATTCCTCCAGATTCATCAGTAATCAGCACGTATTTACATTGCCCAATCGAACATTTTGAAATGTCACGGGGCGTTAAAAATTGGACAAATTTCTTAGCGTCTGCCCCTTTTATTTCAACTTGTCTCTCGACAGAGACATCGCATAGAATAGCTTCATTGATTAGATTCCAGAAGTTTTGCTCGGGGTCACCAAAGTCTCTAGGAATATACATGTGGTTATAGACGGAAAAACCCTTAGCTCCAGAATCTATGGTAGCATGGAAAAAAGGAGAACGTCTGATTTGAGTTCCAAATCCATATTGATTTAATTTATTCTTAGACTCATCTGACATAAGAAGCTTGTTTAAGGAAAATTATGGACAAAGGAAAGGGAGAGATTTACTGTTTTTTTAAAATTATTGTGGTGGCAGGCAAAATGCCCAATTGAGGTTCACTGGAAAGATAATTTTTCTTTTAGTTTGTCCTCAGTTTTCTTGTTTGAGAAATATCTTCGCATTGGTACGAAATTTTTGAGTCTAACAAAAACTGAGGGCTTTTGTACTTTGAACTCTTCCGCAAATGGATAATGTACATGCACTTGCATTTTGCCAAAGTCATCAAGTTTTTCGGTTCGAATTTCTACATTTTTTAACTCATCAATTGCACTCACTTTTGCAGCCTCTTGGGTGAATAGAATGTATTCGTTACGTGGAATACTATTTTTCATGAGACGATGCAAAATAATGACATTTTCCCCTGCAATTTCTTTAAATCTGCTTACTTTTTTAATGAGAAAATCCCCATAGTGCACAAAGCATTTCAATCTTAAGTTAACAATTTCATTGCAGGGAATACATGGGCAAGCTTGAATAAATAGCAATTCGTTTATTCTTTTGTTAAAAATATCTATACTATTTTCTAATTTACGAATGAGGTTCTTGGAAAAATCAGTTGGGTCAGCTGGAATGGCATAAAATAAAGCAGCATCACCTTCTAGTTTATTGATTGTAAGAGTTCCTTCGAGTTCATTGATTACCGTTTCTAATAAATCACTAATGATGTGCTCACCATGCCCATCATTAATTTTTTCAATAACTTTTCGAAATAAGCTTGGCTTTTTTGTACGACTATGAGCTCTTATGAAGGTAGTATAACCACTGATGTCAACAACAACCATAAATCCCTTATTCAACGACATTATTCACCCTAGTCATAAACTTTATTAGCCACAGAATATATTGTAAAAAAATATTAAAAAAGGAAAGTTTTATTTGTGAATAGAAAAATTTGAGTCAAAGCTTTCTACTCGATACAAAAAGTATCTCTCGGATCAGGGTATCATTAGTCTGTTTCCCAGGATAGCTGCATAATTATAATTCAAGACTTCATTCTTAAAAATGTCTTGTTACTCCAAAATTAATCCAATTTGAATCACTGGAAAAAAAGTTTAAATCATTATCCTGGGTATTCAAAAAAAGAAAATTTGCCTTGAGTTTAGTGCTATCTGAAACAGAATAGGTAGACTCTCCAGAAAGGTAAAAGGTTTTACCATTTCCATTACCCCCCAAAGAAAGTGTGCTATTAAATTTTTCATCAGCAGTGTTTTTCGAATAAGCTAAATTATAATTCAATTTTTGGTTTTCATCTCTTATTAAAGCTGATGAGTTGTAGATATAGTAAGGCTCCAGACTATCTTCCCAGATTGAACTTTCTAGTTTAAAAAACCATTTTTCATATGGGGTGGGAGCATATTCAAGACTTGCTGCACCATCAATTCTGTTACATGTTATGAAATCATTCAGAGTTGATCTATTTAGATCAATTTTTTGGGCTAAGTCAAAGTTAAGCAGAAAATTTTGTAGCTCTTTTTGAACACTAAAACCCACCAATTTAAAGCGGTTCGAGTGACTTAGTCCTGAAGCTATATTTATTACCCCTGTTCGTGGGTATAGGGAGGCCAAATACAAACTAATTTGACCTTTCTCTATATCATAGGATGACTTCAATCCAATTTCAAAACCAGATATTTTTGAACCAGCAGTCCCAGAGTGAAGGGTATCAGTGCTGAAGCTAGTAAAAAATTCAGAAGTATTTTTTCCATTGAAGAAAGTTACTTCTGTCAACCACCTGGAGGAGAGTTCCATTCCAGGAAGTTTTTTCCCTAGAATTGTTTCTGATGGATTAATGACATCTAATACTAATGAGCCATCAACATCTCCCCAAGATTTCCGGAATTTTCCTAATTTCCAATGGATATTATTAAATGAGTTTTGAATAGTAAAAAGCATAAGCTCATTGTTCAATTTTTCGTTTTCTGACCAAATTCCTATATTTCCTGAAAAATCCACGTAACCAACCGAAGGAATATTAGTTGATGTCGAAAGGTTTAATGTGAGCGTATTTTCTAATAATCTAATACCTGCTACATTGCCATTAAAACTTCCAAGTGTTAATGAGCTTCCTAGTAAATCCCAAATCGGCATTCTCTTATTGGCTAAGTTCAAAGGCCCATTTTGTACTTTCTCTTCACTGAACTGTTCTTTTGGTAATTCGAGGCTGTCCTGAAGGTCTAATTCAAGACTGTCCTCAAGGTCTAATTCAAGACTGTCCTCGAGCTCTAATTCAAAATAGTCCTCAGCTATATTTTTTGCAAAAACGTTGGCAGTGAATGTTAAGGTGAATGTAACAAAGGCCAGACCTGATAGTGGAGCTTTCATTATACTATTTCTTTTGAGATCTAATGACATTGAGACGTGTTTCACGGAAAGCTTTGTCAGTTAAGGATCTCTTTGAGAAGATATCAGAAGTTATTTTCATTCCAAAATTAATTGATACCAGGAGCATGTTTGACAGTCGCTTAGTATTTAGGTTCAGAATTGTTGTAGATCTAGCGAGCCACACATTATTCTTTTTTTCTATCTTTCCTACGATTAAGCGGCGTATCTCAGTTCCTTTTTTGTCATACATTTTTGCTTTAATAACGAGGTTTTTGTCTAAATCAACCCACAGTATACTCTTTGAATACCTACTTTTGGATATTCTATGAAGCTTTGGTACTTGTTCAATAATAGCAACACGGCTTTTTTTAAATTCTCCTTTCTTAAGTAATTTAAAACTATAGTCATTTAGTTTGCCAGTTTCCTGGTCCTGATTAGTGAATTCTGAGCCAAAAATGGATACTGGCTCTGAATCTGCATCGGAGTTTGATGAAACAATTCTCTTAACCTTACCTAAAGCTGACAAGTACAACCAAGTTTCATTATCTCTTCCCATTTCGTCGTAGGTGTATACAAGCATTCCGACGCCTTTCTCGGCAGGTGGTTCACGGATGAAAGCTATACTCTTAGTATCTTTACGATTCAGTCCCGTATTGATTGCCACACTCTCAATTACTTTTATTGTAGGCGATTGTGTGCATTTTATTTTTTTATTCTTAACTCCATATTTACATGTGGACATTTTTAGTAGGGAAAAAACTGACTCATTACGTTCTCTTGAGTTAGCGTCGACTCTTTCCATAATTTCACGCCCAGTTTTAGCATAACAGAACCCAGACATAACGGCACTTATGGCAATAGAAAATATTAAGAATTTGAATTTTGTGTGCATTAGATTTCCATCTTACTATTACTACTTAGAGAAACACCAAATTTTGGTTTGAAAACATGAATAAGGGCGGGCAAAAATAGTAAATCACAAATTAATGCTACAAAAATTGCAAAGGAACCAAATATTCCTACCCTTGCGATGCCTAGATAATCAGAAAATCCCAGCAGTAAAAAAGATGAGCCTAAGATTAAAGTTGTAAATGTTACAGCTCGGCCAACTTCGTCAATAGTATGCTTTAACGCATCATCTACTTTGTGACCTCTTGATAAATTCATCCTATAGTGGGTCACGAAATGTATTGTATCATCGACAGCTATTCCAATTATAAGCGGTGCGATCATGAGAGTATCTACGTCTAACGGTATCCCAAGCAAACCCATTAACCCAAAAGCTGAAACAGATGGGAGAATATTTGGAATTATACTTAGAACTCCCCCACTAACCGAACCTAATGTAACAAGCAATATTGCCGAAATAACTATAACAGCTAAAGACAAAGATCTATACTGGCTTTTAGCCAATACATCCCCCATCTGCAGCATTAAAGCATATGTCCCGGTCACACCATAATCCATCTCAGGGTACTTGGGTCTTAGTGGCTCTAATGTTCTTTTTAAATCAATCTCTAGGTCTGAAAAAAGCTGATTGTATTCTCTGCTGCTAGCATTTCTTAATTGGATAGTAACATGGCTTTGAGAAAAATCATCGGACACGATTCTTCTTCTTTTTTCAGGGTTTGAATTATTAAATAGGGAAAGCAATTGAACAACAGCAATCGAATTACCTGGGAGTGAATAGCCATTTTGATTGCCACCCAATGTTTTATTTAGTTGGATAACTATATCACTTAGTGAATAAGTTCTGATCACATGGGTTTCATACTTTGTTTCCATTAGATTTTGGAATCTTAATATTGTTTCAAGCACATCAACATCAGTGAAACCATCGGAAGATTTCAGATCAATCATGATTTCCATGGAACCTGTCCCAGCCATTTTTTGATCCACAATATTATAAGTTTTTATGAGTTTGGTATCTTCTTTAAATAACTCCAACAGATTTGTATCGATTGTGAGCTTTGATATACCAATGCCACACATAGCAAGTAGGAACAAAAAACAAACAATGATGGGAATTCTAAATTTGAAAGATAACTCCGGTACTCTTGACAAAAGTTTTGGTAACCACTCTGCAGTTAAAAGCCATAAAATGCCTGTGCTCTTCAAAATACCGTGCATAAAATTGATTGGTCGTGAAATAAAAAATATCAAAAAGGTTCGGTTAGTATTTTTTGATTTTGAATTCTTATAAGGATGCCAAAAGTCGAGTAAAATTGGAAAAATGAGGAGGGTGAAAAGAAAAGCTAATAGTACACCGACTGCAGATGATACTCCAAAGGCAATAAAATGACCTAGGCCGCTCATTGCAATTACTATCATAGCAGACATCGTGGTAATACTCGTCAACAAAATAGGCACTCCAGTTTTCTGATAAGCCATTTTAATTGCCTGATCATGATTGATACCTCTTTGTCTAAACAAGGTGTATTCGCTTAAAACATGAACACAATCAGCTATCCCAATTCCTAAAATTAACATTACGGTTAGTGCAATAAGCTGTGTAGATGGTATTCCGAGCCACGCCATCCCACCAAAAACCCAGACGGTACAACTCGCTATACACGTAACAGTCCAAAATACCGCAGAGCTTGATTTAAACAGGCTGAAAAGTAGAAGAACTATTAATAATAATCCTACTATAGCAAGGGTTCCTGCTTGCTCAAGGATCTCATATGCCATATCTGACATTGGTGCTGATCCTATAGGATAAAATTCGAATTCTGAAGAATACTTTTGGAACAAACTATTCAAAGGAATCATGAAGTTTGAGTATTCACTTGGCTCAGTCGGTTTGTAAATTGTTTCTTCTAAATTAGCTGTTTCATCAACATCCATTTCAAAATTATCAAGTGCTTCATCTAACTTATCCATTATTGCTTCGGTTTCAGCATTTTGTACTTCAGCAATACGAACAGTGCCGAAATTTGTTTTTAGTACAATTCCTCCAAAATCCCCTTCTTCAGAAAAAAGTAGAAGTCTTAAATTTCTTTGACCTTTTGCAACTTTAGAGATTTTTCTCGCTAGTCGTTCATTGATCTGCATATTTCTTGGAATAATGTAACGACTTATAAGGTTTTCACCATCATCAATCTCATAACGTTCATTAGCTAAAGATTGCACATCTATGATACGATTTAGCCCTTCCAGGTCATTTTCTGCTAATCCCAATTCACTGGGGTCAAGTAGGTTCAAATTCTCAAGATCTTTAGTAAGAGCCACCAAGGTCTTCAGAGAAGATGGTGAAAATATGTTACCATCTTTTGCCTTGTAAACGATAAAAACACCATCATCACTTCCAAATTGATCTTTAAATTTCTTAAGGGATTTTATTGAAGGATCATCCTTTGGCAGCCAGGTTTCAAGACTAGAGTCTAATTGAAACCGTGGAATACCTACTGCAAAAAAGATGGTACCTAGAAGAAAAAGGATTATCCCAAAATATCTATAGGGCCTTATTCTAGCCGGAAAATTTCCAAAATATTCCGATAAAAACAAGCTTAATGAGGTAAAAAAATTCGACGAACTTTGCATAATTTCTCTGAATGGACCTTATTTAATAAATAAGGTTTAATCAATAAATAGTTAGTTTTTAATCTCGGTTGCGTGCGCTTCAAAGGGGAATATATTAGTATAAGAGGACCTTGAAAGTAATTGGTGTGCTACTATAAAGAAGCGGAGTTTATTTATCTTCGTTGGCGGTAAATTCTTTTAGAGAAAGTTTTAAGTCTTACCTTTTCAAAAGGCATTTTATGGTTCATCATTGTTCCATTACTATCTCTAATTTCCAATAGCCAAGAATCAAAGTACTCCGGAAATAGTTATGATTTTGAAAACTAAACCTCTTCATCCTACGTTTGGTGTAATTGTTGATAACATTAATTTGGATTACGTAACCAAAGAAAATCTCTATCCAGAAATCCGTAATTTATTTGAAAAGCATTCAGCAGTGCTTTTTACTGATCAGATATTTTCTGAAGAGACACATATACGCTTTGCCAAATTATTTGGAACCTTAGAGAACCGAGAGGAAATGGCTACAAACTCAAAAGTGGAATTTGAGTTACCGAAAGTGTCCAACCAAACTAACGACGGTTCCGTGTATGGAGAATTTGATATAGAAACACTTGATTTAAAAGGAAATATGCTGTGGCATACGGATAGTACATTTCTTCCTGTTCCTGCATTAGCCAACATCATTGCTGCTAAAGTCATTCCTTCGTCAGGGGGTCAAACAGAACTGGTTTCTACTCGAGCAGGTCTTAATAATTTACCAAAAAAATTATACAAAAAAATACATAATAAAAAGCTGTGGCATAGTCTTTCCCATTCTAGAAAAAAAATTGATCCAGACTTAGCAAAGAAAGAGCATATTGCCCGCTGGGCACCCCAAAAGTGGAACTCTATCTTGAAGAACCCGATTACCAGAGAGAATTCAATTTATGTGGCTTCTCATGCATTTAAGATTGAGGGGGTGACAGAAGTAGAGTCTGAGAAAATCATAGGTGACATCATTGAGTTCTGCACCCAGGAACAGTATGTATATTCGCATAGTTGGAAGGTAGGCGACGTATTAATCTGGGATGAGCGTGCGATTTTACATCGTGGTAGGCCCTGGCCCTATTCTGAACCTAGGACACTAGCAAGCATTTGTGTTTCGTTGAGTGAGACAGATGTTTTGGCCCTCATGTGAACTAGGCTAGGGGGGGGCGTAACATTTCTTTCGCCAGTTATGGAATTTTCTTATAAAGTATGTTCTGACTATCATGGTATATTGTAGTATGCGGAGGCTCATAGTTTGGATCAATTGCGAGAAAACAACCTCTTTACCACGGCTTCAATGAAATGAAAGTTCTCATAGTTTGCTAATATTTTCTTTGGCAGTTTTTTTCCTGTTAATTACACCAGGACCAGGTGTCCTTTCAACTGCGGGAGTTGGGGCCGCATACGGATTCAACCCTGGCATTAAATATGTTTTCGGACTTTTTCTTGGCACAAATTTGGTGGCCTTGATAGTGGTGTCGGGGCTAGCTACAGTCATTTTTTCCTTTCCATATGTTAGAGTTGTTCTTTTATTTTTGTCTTCTTCCTACTTAATTTATCTTGCAATAAGAATTGGCTTTCATGGTTCAGATATTCGTTTTTTGAAATCTCATTTGGCTCCAGGTGTATTACAAGGTTTCATTCTTCAGTTAATAAATCCAAAGGCTTATTTTGTGAACTTAGCTTTTTATTCGGGGTTTGGATTTTATCCAACAAGTTTCGTTATTGAAGTCCTATTAAAGCTGTTGATTACTAACTTGATTTGGATCCCAATTCATTTTTTGTGGCTATATGTGGGGGTTTTATTTTACGAGTTACCAATTAATAGAAGTAGCAAGTTAGTTGTGCGGATCATTATGTCTTTAAGTCTGATTTTTGTTGTCTCTCTCTCAATCCACTCTATGCTTCCTTGAATAATAACAGTAAA
>CACKFK010000013.1 GCA_902599445.1 uncultured Alphaproteobacteria bacterium | reverse complement strand
CAAGATGTTTTTGAAATGAGTCTTTTCCATAATGAAAAGTAATACCATCAGGTGGTGAAATCAATAAAGCGTTGGTTCCTAAATCTCTTGAGGGGCAAATAACCATATTATTACTTTGTAGCGGAAAAAAAATGAATTTTTTCAACTCTTCCTTACTCGGATCGCCCAAATCTGCAGGAATAATGCAAGCAGAGGAAAAACCATTGGATTTGGCCCATTGAACTCCGAAAAATAGACTCTCAGAAAGTTTATTCTTAATTGAAGAAGTAATTACTGAAATATCTTTTTTTTCTACAAAGGACCTAACTTCATCACATTCGGTTAAGACAGAGAGTTTATGTGTTTCCCTAGATTTCTCAACAGCCATGGTTATCCTAGATAAAGTCTGGTCTAATAATTTTTTTGCTACAATCACCCTCAGTTTATCTTCAATATTCCTTTTAAGTCTGCTTTTCGCGTCTGACAGTTGTTTCATGGGTACGATAATCAGAGTTTTTTGCATTTTTTATGTCTTCGATCCAAATTCCTTTGCCGTCTCAATAACAAAACTAGCAAAGTTTATTTTTTTTTCGATGCTATCTATTAGGATATCAGTTGATCTTATTTCTATCTTTTCCCCTTCTTCCAACACTAATTTGGACGTATCTTTATGATCAATTATCAGTACGTTTAAAAAATCCCGATATAATCTACTAATTGTGGAATTATCTGGGATGAATCCAAGCTCCGCCATGAGTTTGTCTGCAGGTCCCTTCACGGCTCGACCAGCGATCAGTGGGCTTACGGCTATTTTAGGAATTTTCTTATTTAGAATTATTGTAGATTTTATCCCTGGAATACTAAGAATTGGAAGCAAACTTAAAAATGGGTTGGAGGGAGCTAAAACAATCACATCTGCAGTCTCTAATGCAAGAATTGCATTTGGATTAGGCTGTGCTTTTGAAACATTTTTATAATTCAGGTCAAGAACTTTTGGCTCACATCTTCTCTTGACAAAATAATGTTGAAAACTGATCCAGCCCTCATCTATTCGCACCATGGTGGGAACCAAATTATTCGTAGGTAAAATAATACTAGCAGGCACATTAAAAGCCCTGGCAATATCATAAGTGATTTCGGAAAGACTATGACCCAACTTCAACCTATTTGATCTATAAATGTGGAGACCAAAATCGCTATCGCCTAAGGACATCCAAGCCTCATTCCCTAATTTTTCAAGAATAGCAAGAGCTCGATATTTATCATTCTTCACTCCCCAACCTTGCGATCTATTAATATTGTTAGAAAGGGTATAAATCATCGTGTCAACGTCTGGTGACACGTGAAGGCCATGGAATTCTTCGTCATCGCCGATATTGCAGATCACAGAAAGACTTATGTTTGGAAGATTGATTAACCCTTCAGCCAGTCTTGCTCCTCCTACGCCACCGGCCAATAGAACAACATTTAGGGATGATAAAGGAGTCATTTGTCTTTTTGCGTTTAGTTAATGAACTCTAACGGATTTGTTCCATTTCTTGGAACTAGTGGCGGTAATTCCTTTGGATCACAGCCATCAAAGGTCTTCGAAATCTCATAAATTGTATTTCTTTGTGCAGGATTCCTACCCGCATGGCGTATAATTTTCACCATTTCTGAAGCTGTTATCTCCTGTCCAAATTGTGAACCTGAAGACCTAGAAATACTCTCATTCATAAGTGTTCCACCCAAATCATTAACCCCAAGACTTAACATTTCTTGGGCAATTTTCGGCCCCAATTTGGTCCACGAAACTTGGATATTATCTATCCACCCACTTAACATTATCCTAGCTATAGCATGCATTCTCTTGATTTCATTTAAGGTAGGTCCTCGTCGAACAATTGATGGATTTTCCTTATAGAGCGGAGATTCTTTGTATACAAAACTCAATGGAACTAATTCAGTAAATCCACCCGTTTCTTTTTGAATTTCTCTCAGTCTTGCCAAATGCTCTGCCCAATGAATAGGGCTATCTATGTGACCATACATAATCGTTGCAGTTGTGGGTATATTTAATGAGTGTGCAGTTTTTATAATTTCAATCCACTTTTCAGTGCTTAGCTTATTTTTTGTCAGCTTTTTTCTAATTTCAATATCTAGTATCTCTGCTGCAGTACCTGGCATCGATCCCAAACCACAGTCTTTTAAATCTCTTAAAAAATTCACATATGTCAGCCTTTTCTTCGACGCACCAAACCAAATTTCGAAAGGAGAAAAAGCATGAATATGAATATTGGGTAATACCTTTTTAATACCCTTAATAATATTTCGGTATATATCACCTGATATTTTTGGATGTAAGCCTCCTTGGATACAAACTTCCGTAGCCCCTCTATCCCAGGCCTCCTGAGCACGAAACACAATATCATCTATCGAGAGAAGCTCTGACCCCTTTTGATTTAGTTTTTTTGCAAATCCACAGAATTTACAGCCCATATAGCAAACATTTGTAAAGTTTATATTTCGATTAACCACAAATGTGACTGCATCACCATTAGCCCGCTTTCTTAATTTATCTGCTACGGAAAATACCTTTTTTATATCATGTTGATTAGCATTAAATAAAGTTATTCCATCCTGTTCAGATGCTTCCCTCCCGGCAAGTACCTTATCTAAAATTGTGTCGATGGTGCCATCTAAGGATGCGGGCGTTCTACTATCACCTCTCGAGAGAACACTGCTGAATTTTTCAAAATTCTTCATTAACAAAATTGCTTTCTAGCCAGACCATCTGGCCTCCTTAAACTAACGACGTGCTCGGCGATGCGAGGAGTCAAGAAACCATCTTCTTTATTTTGAAATCTCGGATAAACAGTTAATCTCTCTCTTAACAAAAATCCTTTTGATTTTGTGGATGCTCTTAATTCTTCAATTTTTGGCCAAGCTTTTTCGGGATTTATGTAATCATCTGTAACAGGTGAAATGCCTCCCCAGTCATTCAAACCTGCATCGAGATAATTTACATGGGATGCACTCAAATTGGGTGGCGATTGGATGCTTATCTCTGGACTGAGAATTAAACGAGCTAATGCTATAGTAATTAGCATTTCCGCTTGATCTGGTTCAGGAAAATTCCGCATCCTTATGTCAGGCTTGGGTACAAAGTTTTGGACTATGACTTCTTGAATATGGTTATATTTCCTATGAGATTCTTCGATAGCTTTAAGTGCATCAATGCGCTCATCCCAACTTTCACCAATCCCGATTAAAACTCCAGTAGTGAAGGGTACTTTTAGGATGCCCATGTTATTCATTGTACGTATCCTTTGGATAGGTACTTTGTCAGGACATGCAAAATGTGGCATTCCTCTCTTTGTCAAGCGTCTGCTCACGGTTTCCAGCATCATACCCATCGAAGCCGTCACAGGCTTAAGAGATGAGATTTCATCTTCAGACAAAGTTCCAGCATTAACATGGGGTAAAAGGGTACTTTCTCTTAGGATCATCTGACAGATAAACTTCAAATAACCAACCATAGTCGAAAAACCTAATTTCCTTAACTCTTTCCTAGCTTTTTCATAACGCAGCTCAGGTTTTTCTCCCAAACTTAAAAGAACTTCCTTACAGCCACTTCGCTCGCCCAAACGAACTATATCCATAACAGCGTCGGGGTCTAGAATCCGTGCAGACTTTGAATTGGGATGTTTTACAAATGTGCAATATGAACAAGTATCTCGACACATATTTGTAAGTGGAACAAAAACCTTCCTCGAATAAGTCACAATCTTTCCCCAAGCTGTATCCCTTCTCTCCGATGCCCGCAGAAGCAATTGGTTCTTGTCAAACGATTTGTGGTTTAAAACCTTAAGCATAATTTTCGCAGTTAATAAAAAATATGTAGTTTAGAAATTAAATTAATCCTTTAGCAACTCTAAATTCACTAGTAACTATATTTACCTAAGATCTTCCATCTTGAATTCATTTTAACAACCACGAATTGAGGGTACAAACTCCGTCTTATGTTAACGGAAAGGTCCTTAGAATTATAGTAAACTTTTAGAAAGTCACTGAGGCCAAGTTTAGACTAATTGCTTTAGGCTCACAATATCTTAATTCTTATCTTAACTCTTAAGCCTAATAATCAATTTTACCATCTGTCTCAATATATTCCTTGTCAAGATTGGAAAGTTCGTCCCCCTTAAAAGCGGCCTCAAAAGCCTGTAAACGCTTGAAAACAGAAATCAAATCGATGATTGTTGACCAGGACCTGACCAAATATTGAAAGGAACTAGTTACCTCGCTAAAAGCTCTGATAATTTGATTCATAATTCCCAAGGTAATTACACCCGCAGCAATGGTTGGAATTAACAAGATATATGCAAAAAGGTTATTCAGTTGAAAGTAGAAATTTCTGAAAAGATTAAAGTAGGTATAGTGTATGTAAATGCGAAAATAATTTCTCCTTACATTGGCAAATAGCTCCTTTAAAGTTTGGGGTTCAGCTCGACTTTCATCATCTTCACCAAGTACAAGCTCTTTTCTAAAAGCTGCCTCAACTCTTTGATTCCTAAATTCTAACCCTGGTAGTTTAATTCCAGCAACAATCATTAAAATTGTTCCAAAAAGGGACCAAATAATTGCAGCATAAAATAGTGGGTAAGCTATTTCACCAACAACTGGGAGGGTTTTCACATTTTTTGATAATTCTAACAAAACAGGTAAAAACGCAATTAAGGTCATTACAGCATCTACAATTGAAACCCCCAAAGATTTCATAATAGCCGCAAAACGCATAGTATCTTCCTGTATTCTCTGTGAGGCGCCTTCAATGTGTCTAACAGAACTCCATTTATCAACGTAATAGTCATTCATGGCCGTCCTCCAACGAAAGACATAATGACTAACAAAGAAACTAGTAAAAACTGCAATTAATACATACGTTAGAGCCAAAATAAGAAAACTAAACATGTATCCATACAGATCTGCAGCAGTTGTTGTCGACTCCTCAGACAGGGCATTCTGAATAGCATCATAAAAGGGCCGGTACCAGTTATTAACTGCTACAGCCACCTGCACTTGGTAGTAAGTAATAAATAAAATAAAAGCAGAGCCTAAAATAGACCAGAGTTGCCACTTATGGGGGGAATAAAAATTCCAAATAGCATAAAAAATTGCCGTTATTATAGCGAAATAAATGTAAAACCATTGGAAATCTGGGGTTGTAAAATGGCCAAGACCTATAACTGGAGGAGCACCCTCTTCAACAAACTTAAATCCAAGATTGGCTCCAAGTTCCTTACCACCAAAGTACCAGAATAACACAACGATTGTAATCCAGACAATTAGGCTAGAAAAAAATTGCTTAGGCTTTGGGAAAAAACACTCTAACATTACTACCCCCCTCAAAAAGCCTCTTGGTTAAAGCAAATTAATTAGTAATTTACAACAAAAAAAGAGGGGAAACTTCCCCTCTTTAAAAAAAATCTCTTAGCCTGAACAAATTGATTAGTGTGGATGTTTATGGAATGGCTTCTTCTTACACATATAAATTTTTCCTACCAAACCTGACGCCGATGCCGTTTCGGCCCAACCCACTACAGCAATGGCATTTCCGCCCATTACTCTCGCTCTATTTCTAAGTCCGATGATGGCTTCTGAATAATTTATATTTGAAGAGTAGCCCAATTTCAAGATTTGCGCGCAAGAAGGTTCCATTCTCAAAACCCTGTCAGCATGCATACTGACCCTACTAACTCCTCTCAACGGAACTACTCCTTCTCGAGTTGCACCTTGTGCATTGGACACTACTGGTGTACCCAGATCCATTGCAATTGGTGTACTTTGGCAAGCACCCAAAACTCCGACTAATAATAATAGCAAAACTCTCATTAAACCACCTCGCGTTGTTCCCTTTGTCAACTGCAGGTACGACAGGGCTCATGAAAATGTTAGGAGCATCAAAAATTCTTTTGGTATCAATATGATTTATTTTGTTTTAGGATAAATTTGTCACATGATCAAAAACGTGATTGATTTGGCAAAAACAGGATTTAACTCTGGAGTCGTCTAAATTTCAAACACTGCGAATAACAAAAGCATTTCAGCTAATAATTTGACCAGGCCTTGGAAACTTGTAATTCTTATTATCTGCGTTGGCCTATTCATCGGGACAGCTGTAGCACTGGCGACCAAGGTGTTTGTAAATTCAATACTTTTTCTGACTGATCTCAGAGAAGGCGCCTCTATATTTGAGGCAGGTATAATGGGTGTTAAACTAAATTTTGCTCCAGTCATAACTCTCCTAATTGCAGCTTTAATAATAAACTTCATCAAGAAATATACTAAGATCACTAGATTCCATGGCCCAGCAGACAGTATTTATGGGGCACATCGGACTGATAACGAAATTGATACCAAAACTGGTTATTTTTCCACTTTTGCAGCTTTAATTAGTGCGGGAGGTGGTGCTTCTGTAGGGCAATATGGTCCGCTTGTACACTTTGGAGCAACCTTGGGAACTAGCATTAGGCTACTCACGCGAAATGCATTGAGCACTGATATTTTTATTGGTTGTGGAACTGCCGCTGCTATTTCGGCAGGCTTTAACGCGCCTATTGCAGGTCTAATTTTTGCGCATGAAGCTCTTCTCAGACATTTTTCCATAAAGGCAATCACCCCTATTGCAATATCAAGTTTTACTGCAGCTGCAGTCTCTGAAAGAGTTTTTGGAGGAAGTCAAGTTTTAGTAACGAATGTCAAAGAAATAGACCTCATTGGCTTTTTGCCTATGGCCATTATTAGTGGGCTATTTTTTGGTTTTGTAGCCCTCATATATATGCAATCTTTAAGCAAAGCTCCCCAGATTTTGGCAAAAACCAAGATTCCACCCTCCTATTTAATTTTTGTTGGAGCTCTTATATGTGGTTTGGTTGGTATGTTTTACCCAGAAGTTCTTGGCATCGGAACGTCCACAATTAATTCGATGTTGAACATCGAAATTTCTGTACAGCAGGTCCTAATTTTCTTAATCCTAAAATTAGTGCTTACTACTGTTTGCTTGTCCACAGGTTTTTTTGGAGGGGTGTTTTCCCCTGCATTATTTGTGGGTGCAGCTGCAGGCATAACATTCGCAGGGCTTATAGCTACAATAGGTTTAGAAAGTAATTATTCCGTTCTAGCTTTATGCGGAATGGCCTCAGTTGGCGCATCAGTAATAGGCACCCCAATAGCTGGTGTACTATTAGTCATAGAGCTTTCAAATAGCTATGATTTAGGTGTAATTTCAATCGTCTCGATAGCTAGTGCCACCCTAATAACTTATCTTTTCTTTGGACAATCTCTTTTTGATAGGCAATTGCTCAACAGAGGAATAGACATAGCTTTAGGCCGAAGTCACTTGAAACTCATGGATCAATCTATAGGCTCACTTAGTTCAGATGACTTCATTGCCTTCCTTCCAAACACTCCTCCAAAGCAAGCCATTAAACTAATGATAGCCAATGAAGTGACCGAAGCATATTTGGTGGACGAAAAAGGAATTTACCGAGGGAAAATTAGGCTTGTAGATTTATTATCTAATACAGCACAAAAGCAATGTTATGAACTCAGGGAGAATAATGAAATACTGCTGCTAGACCAAGACTCCGTTTTGCAGGGCATTGAAACTTGTAAGAATTTTGTTGGGGAATCTATTCCTGTGATTAATAAGGATAAAAATACCATCACGGGAATTATAACAGAATCTGACCTCTTTACTGCTTATTTAGATTTAAACAGACAAATAAGAGACCTTGAAGCCGGTTTGAGAAGTTAAAAGTTCCAATTTTCTGAGAGCCAATCTCAATATCCGAAAATGCTCTTTAAAAGAACGCTATTCATATTGCCCTCAAACATTAAATTCCAAGAGATGAATAACTCTGTACCACTCTCTTTACAGCAACCATCATAGCAGCAGTCCTTAAATTTGGTACATCCTTAGTTGTATTCCAAGCGTGGCTTATGACATTGTACGACGATCTCATAGTATCCTCTAAACCAGACCTAACCAAATCCACCTCGGAAGCGCCTTGAATAATGGATTCTTTGAAGTCATTTGGAAATACCTTGCCCGTTATATTTTCTATTCCATGGACCAATTGCGATATCTGTCCTTCTTGAGCTCTTTTTTGCAAGCGCCCTAATCTAATTCTACTTAGGTTCTTTATCCATTCAAAATAACTGACTGTAACTCCACCAGCATTTGCATATAAATCTGGTATTATCACTATTCCTTTTTTGTCAAGAATAGGATCTGCCTCTGAAGACACAGGACCATTGGCAGCCTCTATAATTAATGGGGTTTTAATGCTAGAGGCGTTTGCTTCAGTTATTACAAGCTCCATAGCGGCAGGTATTAGAATGTCTGCATCAGCTTCAAGCATCTCATTACCAGATTCTGTAAAGCCAGGATACCCTTTTACAGACCCCGTATCTACAATATGTTTTCTTAAAGAGGTTATATCGATACCATTTTCATCAACAACGGTCCCATCTCGTTCCAGGACGTGCGTAATCAAGGCTTTATCTTCAACAGAAAGAAATAAGGCTGCATGATATCCAACATTTCCAAGACCTTGGACTATAATCCTTTGACCTTTCAAACCTGAGGTTAGCCCAGTCTTTTCAAGGTCGGTTTGATTATCAAAGAACGCCCTTAGGGCATACTGAACACCTCTCCCGGTTGCCTCTGTTCGACCCGCTATTCCACCTTTGCTAACTGGTTTTCCGGTAACACAGGCCCAAGCATTTAGATCCGTGGGATTTAATCTACGATACTCATCAGCCATCCAAGCCATTTCCCTTTCACCTGTACCTACATCTGGGGCTGGTACATTCTGTGACGGGTGAATCAAATCTCGTTTTGCAAGTTCTTGCGCAAACCTCCTAGTAATTCTTTCTAATTCTTCTTCTTTCCAGTCCCTTGGATTAATAATCAAACCACCCTTCGAACCACCAAACGGAACCTCAACTAGAGCACATTTGTAAGTCATTAGAGCGGCTAAAGCCTCTACTTCACCCTGGTTAACCGCCAAGTCATATCTTATTCCTCCCTTTACCGGTTCAAAGTGATCCGAGTGCACAGATCTGTATCCTGTAAAGGTGTGCATTGTATCTCGCAATCTTACTCCAAATCTGACTGTATAGGTTGCATTGGCTAACATTATTTGATTAGCTAAATCTGGACTTAAGAATTCCTTACCTTCAGATTCTTGCAGACACTTGACTGCTTTCTGAAAATTCACTTCGATCGAGTTTAAGAATGCGTCACTTGCCATTATTTTTTTTCGAAACCAAGAGGTATCGCTCCCATTGATATGATTTTTGATTTATAAAGCCAATTATTGACCTAAGGTAACACACAGTTAATAAACCACAACCATTAAGATCAAAAAGTGTACCAGTATTTTTGTAGTCAGAGTTAATTTTTTAAAGGATCACACGCGTAGCTTCTCTGACAAGCGCCTCCAGCACTTGGGTCCACTGACATGGTAACATCTTCTAAGCCAGTCCCAGCTCGCTCATAAATGCACATTCTTTGCTTAGTCCCAATATTAATATAAGAACGTTTTAGCCTACAAGTCGTTGTCCCCTTACTTGGTTTAGTACCTCTTCTCCTACATTTGGCCTTTTCTCGACCCAATATGGTCTGTGGCCATTTCAACCTCTTGTTGGACCACTCAATACAAGGTCCTTCGGCTGATCCTTCATAAGTTCTGCCAGCTGCATACCCTAGCTGTGTAGGTTCCAAAAACATTAAGGAAACCAGAATAACTATGAGCTTTTTAATATAGTCAGACAACATTTTAGCTAATAAAAATTTCCTAAAACAGTATAATGATATTACTGCAAAAACAACCTAAAAGCACCAGTTAGTTTGTTGTTCTAATGAAATAAAGTACTGCACGTTGTATTCGTATCGGGATAAGCACGGCGGCATTCTATGATAGCATCAGTAAGAAGTCCTGAAGCTATTTGTTCATCGCCATTGGCAAACCCCCTAGTTATTTCGCTCGATAAGTGGGCTAGAAATAGCAAAGCCGATGCTAACCGACGCTCTACATGTTCACTTTCCAGATTCCCCGTAAAATCAAGTAAAGCCAGGGCAACACTTGATTGAAAATTTTTCAGTGCTGCCTGTTCATCTAAGATTACCTTTTCAATTTTTTTAACACCACCTTGGTCATCATTATTATCCATTGTAATATAACCTATCTTGATTGACACTATACGAACGAATTGATCAGTTAAAATTACGACACTTTTTCAAAAAATATTATATGAAATTTTACATTTCACGAAAGTAGGCGTTAATAGGTAATCAGAATAGAGCCCAAAACGCTTAAAATTGATGTAAGGCTATTATTTTACTGCGATTACTAGCACTTAAATAATTTAGAATATTAGGAGGTCCTTTTATGAGTGATGAAGAAAAAGGGAATGCAGCAGAAAAGGAACCACCTGCCGAACCTCCGAAGAAAAAGCTTTCAATTAAGTTAGACTATTTTCAGATTGCTCTTTACGGCGGACCAGCACTTGTCTTCTTTATAATATTCTTCTCAACAAAGTACTTTCTATTCGCTCCACCAACTACTCAGGAAGTTAGAGCTATAATTGGAAAAAAGGAACAAGATCCCTTTAAACACCTATTAGTTGACCCTCCTTTAAAGATGGCTGAAGTGATAGCAAAGAAAAATGCTGAAGAGCGGGCTAAAGCTGAAGCAGAAACTGAAGTAATGGCCGACGGAACAATAAAATTTTTATCACCACGCTACAAGTATTATGAGTTTAGTGGCCCTCTAGCTACAAACTTAGTTGGGAGTAACAAAATACTAACTATTAATATTTCCGTGGCAGTATATGAAACCCCTATGAAAGCAGAAGATTTCTATGAAATTTTTGAGGTTTTTGTCCCAGTTTTAAGATCAATAGTTGTAAAGAAAATTGGTGATTTCACTCTAGAGATGGCTGAGGATGAGCCCACAGTATACCAATTTAGAGAATATTTACTTGAAGCATTTAACAAGAAACTTAGAGACCTTGGATCCGAACCAATTCTAAAAAAAATCGTCTTCAGCAGCTTTGTTATAACCTAAAACTAAACAAATTTAATTTCTAGCCGTTGCAATCGGCATGGACAAAATTAGATCAATATTGGCTTACAACCAACCTAACCATAGAGATTCTTCTGGTGAAGCGAGTGAAAAAAATCAACCAGAGAGTCATGAAGACAACGGAACATTGACGCTGGCCGAGATTCTAAAAACTGGGTACCAACCTAGAAAATTCTCCAATACACCTACGCTGGATTGGTTGCAAACATGGCGAGTATCAAACCTAGCCTCCTGTGATTCAAAGTAAATATTACTCAGATGAACCGGGAAAATATGCTTTGCCTTGTATCGCCTTAGCTCCCAATTTTTCCTTAAACTCTGGATTGTTATTTAAAAGAGTCTGAAGAGTTTCATTAACCCAGTGTTCAGCTTCTTCTTGGCTCGGAAATTCTACGTCAGCGATACCATCAACAATCCAATGTACTTTTACTTTCATGAACTGTTCTCCTTATCTGAAGCATTAGTATATTATTCAACAAATTTTTGAAAAAAAACCTCAGCTTTTTCTTGCTCTTCTACAATTTCTTCAGGGGAAAGTTCTTTCTCAACTTCGTCCCTAACCTTTATTGCTGTCTTGATACCTAAAGCAGAACCAATGGTAAACCATTTGTAAGCAGATGCATATTCTTTTTCGCTGACAATATCTAAGAAAAACCTCCCCAAATGAATTACTGAGGCCTCAGATCCCTTCTCAACACTATCCTCGAGGTAATTTCTGACTTCCTGCCTCACAGTTTCTACCGTTTTCTCAGGAAGTAAATCAATCAAATCGCCGACCAAGTCATCTGCTTCTGGAATCTCACCTAATTTGGCCAAAAATGCCCAATATAGCGCATCCGTGTATTTTCTGGTCTTTCCTTTACCTGCCTTAAGCAAAATTGCCAAATTATACTGAGCATCATGCTCTGACGCATTGGCTAACTTCTCAAATATACTGATAGCCTCGTTATATTGTTTCGCTTTTACCAGATCAGTCGCTTCCTTAAAAAGTTTGTCACTGTCTGACAGGGAGTGACTATCTGCCCAGACATTTGTCTTTAACATTAATAATAGAACTATAGCTCTTAAGAAAAAGCCAATAAAGCCCATCAACGACCAGCCATCATAACTAATTGAAGATAAAAAACCCTAGCTTTAAATTTTGAACCTGGTCTTCTCTCATATACAACGATCCTTGGCCTATCCGAATTTGGTTTTTGGAACTCAACAACCATTGTCTCAGGAAGGTACACTCCATTTTGTTCTAAAGTAGAATGTGGATCTGAAGAAAAATCTCTACGAAAATCCTGATCAATCCATATTCTAGCTAATGCTTTACCCATTATATCTGGTAATAATTTCTTTACCTCTTCTCTGGAACTTAACGAAAGATTTCCGTTCACTAAATCTAATGGTGCCAAATTTCTATTTTTCTCTATGACCGCAGGCGGCGATAGTTTCTTTATTGGAACCAAGGCTCTTTCAGAGTTAGCTGTGTTAGGAGACATTTCAACCTCTACAATAATCTATCATCGACAATTTACAAATAAAACATGTGGTTGTCCAACGACTTATTTTATTTATTTCTTAATTTAAGAGCCTATTCTTTGTATCTTTGGCACAAAATTTGTATCAACTGGGCTTGAAGGGATTTGAAAATGATATCTGTCATTAGATCTGGTTTAGCAGGTGTTTCTCAAGAGATTGCGGTTATTTCAAATAATATAGCTAATGCAAACTCTATTGGTTTCAAGAAAAGTATGGCATCATTCAATGATGTCTATTCTGAACAAGTGGGGTTAAGACCAGGAGCTGGCAGTGGGTTAGGCATATCTTTGACCGATCCTCGCCGCATGCATTCCCAAGGGAGTTTGAAAGAAACTGGTGATGCCTTAGATTTAGGTATAGTTGGAAGTGGTATGTTTCTTCTTGATACTCGAGAATCGGCTGGCGTTCTTACTTATTCACGGGCTGGGTCCTTTACAGTGAATTCTCAAGGTTTTGTGGTAAACTCTGAAAACATTTCTCTACTAGACAAGAATCAGAATCCTATCAAATTACCTTTCAATGTTTCAGTGGATGGAAAGCCAGCACAAAAACTAACCAATGTAAAAGTTGAACCTGATGGAAAAATAAAAGCGTCATACGGAATTTCAGAGTTCCTAACAATTGGTCAAGTAGCTTTAGCCAAATTTGCAAACGAAACCCGTCTAAAATCTACTGGAATAGGAAATTTTATTGAAACCCCTGAGTCAGGCACTGCAACTGTTGGAAATCCAAAGGAATTAGGATTTGGTTTAATACAAGGTGGAAGCCTTGAAAATTCAAATACTGATATCTCAACAGAACTAGTAAGACTAATACGTGCTCAACAAGCATTCAACGGCAATGCAAAAATGCTTGAAGCTGAAGGAGAGGCTACCGATAGATTGATCGGCTAGCGCGACAATTACTTTAGCGGTATTATCCAAGACAAATCAACTATAGTTAATTTGGCGGCAGAACTAATTAATAGATCTCCGGCTAAATTTACTGAGAGCGGTGCGCTTAGCATCATTATTACTGTTACAGGTCTGTTAGCATCGTTATTTAACAGATGGCACAACTCTGAAAATCGCTTTTTACATATACAAACTTCAGCTTTCATGACTGGCCTGTCTATGGAGATCTCAATGTTCCCATCATTTTTAAAGGTCATCACGTCAATTGGTCTTACTTTAATTGTACAATGGCCTCGTGAGATATTCATTAAACTACATGAAAGCGACAACTCTTGCTCTAAATCATACCCCAGCAAATTCAGTTCAGCAGTTTGAACTGCCATATGGATTGATTTTGTTTGATAAAAGTCTTTTTTAGCCACAACCCACCATATTATGCTAAAGAATGGCTTACTATATCTCGTAGTTTTGATATTGCTGATTTCTTAATTTGAGAAACTCTGCCAGTCGTTATTTCCAACACTTCTGCTATCTCATATACATTTAATTCTTCCACATAGTATAATTGAATTACTAAAGCTTCTTTCTTTGGCAAAGTAGATAATGCTCCTTTTAAGGTGTCTTTTAGTTCGGAATCAGATAAGGCTTGTTCAGGACTACTATCTCTTGAAGCGAACCAAATTGAATATTCGTCATAAACTGAGTCAAGTGACTGATGCACATTAGCATTGAAAGCCAGTTCCCATTCCTCATATTCTTCTAGTTCCATCCCTAGCTTTTTTGCCATTTCTAGGTTAGTAGGATCCCTTTGCAGTTCTGAGCGTAGCATTTCTTCTGCTTTTTTTGCTTTCTGTTGCATTTGGATTGTTGTGCGACATAAATTCGAACTTTTCCTCAGATAATCAACAATTGCACCCTTAATGCGGATCACTGCATAACTCGAAAAAGTTGCCCCTTCTTTTTTACTATATTTTTGAGCAGCATTCACTAAACCAAAATATCCCACTTGGAGGAGATCATCTATTTCAACAGCGTTCCGAACCCGACCATGCATATGCCATGCAATCTTTCGAACTAGTTCCATGTTATCATGGATCAAGCTCTCAACACCAGGATTTGCTTCGGTATAGGTATTCTTCATTTGCATTCTTTCCTTCACAATATTTCTTTAATCGAAGAAAGCTACTCCTTTGGGTTGGTTTTTAGGAGTACTCTGAACTGATTTTGCGACTCCCATAAATGCTCGAGACTCTAATGTATCCTGCTTTGTGATCATGATTGGCTTTCGCTGAACTACTGATTGCCTTATCCTATGCGAGAAAGGTACATGGCCACAATAGGATAGTTTGACATCAAGAAATCGGTTTACAATGGCTTGAAATTTTGAGAAATGCTGTAAACCTTGTTTTTCATCCTCAACCATATTAACTATAACTGAAAACTGTTCAACCCCTGCTTCCAAACTCGCAGCTTTAATGAAAGTATAGGCATCCATGAAACTGGTGGGTTCGCCTACTAAAACCACTACTAATCTGTCTACAGCTGCAGAAAATGTTATTGAGCTATCCGATGCACCTGCTGGTACATCAACAACAAGTACATCCGTAGATTCAGCAATAGTATCAAGTGTTCGAATAAGTTCATATCTTGCTTTCACCTCCAGGTTTAGAAGTTCAGTTAAACCGCTTCCACCTGATAAAAACTTTAACCCTAGCGGTCCCGTAGATAAGGCTTCCTTTGTTGGAGTTTTAGAAAGCAGTATGTCTTGTGCAGTTTTTTTTGGGTTCACACCCAACAATATATGAGAATTTGCCAAACCAAAATCAGCATCAAACAATACTACTCGGGAACCTAGACGGCATAAAGTCAAGGCTAGATTGACGGCTATACTTGTCTTTCCAACTCCACCTTTACCACTAGCAACGGCTATAGAGGTTGTCATATCATTTCCTCACTGATTAAAACTACCGATACTTTCTTTCAAATATTGAGCCAAATAGCTCTGATCTACAAAAGAAAGAGAATTTAATATAGATTTAGTCCCTGTCAAATAACCTATAGATAGATTATGGGCAGTTATTTCAGAGAATTCTTCCGGCGAAATTGCATTCTCATCCGTCTTAGTAAACGCAATTAAAGGCTTAAGATGACCAAAGTTTCCAGCTAATTTGTTTATATAATGTTTACTGGATCCGGCAGGTGAAATTATAATGGTAAGAACATTCCCTGCCCCCACCTTATCCTTTAGTGAATTTATTGTTTTCAACGTTTCACTTACATCTAAGCAAACATCTACTACCACTTTCTGGTCTATTCCTATTAATTTTTTTACAGCATTATCTGCGCTCATATTAATGTTCGGTACATTGATAAGACGCGAAAAAGACTTGAGACTGTCTATATGCACATCTTTATGCGTGCCAAGTTGACCTAGTGCTACTGATCTTTCCTTACTTTCTTGGGCGATCCTTGCCGCAAACTTCGCAGAAAGTGTAGTTTTGCCACTTCCGCTTGCGCCAAGGACAAAAATATAACGGCTGTTTAAAATGGCTTCATTTGGATCATCATTTGCTAACTCACCAGCCAAACTATTCAAAAAATTACTCTTACCTTCTTCATATTCAGCATTAATTATAGAAGATTTGAACATTTTCAGAACATGACCCGAGAAGCCAAGCTTTTGCAGCCTCACCTTAGTAGTACTTTGTAAGTTAGGACTTAATCCCGCCATGTCCGTCAAAACCATACCATCTAGGGCATTCCTCAAAGATTGCAACTCTAATCCCATTTCCTGTACTATACTAGTAGTGTCTATATCATTTTGAGAGGAAAATTGACTTAATGTATCACTCCTCGTTTTTTTGTCTTTTCTATTCGCAAGATCTGCTCCAGAAAGCTTGCTGTTTAACTCTTTAGACATCATCTTTGAAAATTTCTGGTGTGAACCCTTTCCAATTCGTGGTTTCTGGATAGGGTTATTAGTTGCTTTAATTAGCATCTCATTACCAACCTTCTTGGTATCTAGAATGTATGACTCAGTTCCAAGTTTTTCTACTATTTCTTCCATAGCAGATGCCGTATCGTTGGCACGCACTGTAAGTATTGTCATTTTAAAACCCTCCGATTTTTAGTTTAGTATTATCCAAGTCCTAACCTGCTATAGAAGCTACGACGTTAATTTTTCTATTGTCAGGCAATTCAGTGAATGCCAGTACAATCATCTCTTCGACATGCTGTCTAACAATTGCAGAAAATTGTCTTCTAATCGCGGGTGAGACAACAAGCGCCGCAGTTTTACCTTCATTACTTAGTTTCTGAGTAGTCTCAGCAATTTTTGTAAGCAGTTTTTGGGCTAATTCATTGTCTAAGACTAATCCTTCCTCACCACTTTGCCTCGCCATTTTAATAAGCATCTGCTCTAAGTCAGCATCTAATGTAATGACGGGCAAAGGCTGGTTTAATGGTGCTATTTGCTGAATTAATAATCCCGCTAGTGTCGGCCGAAGAGCCTCAGCAGTGTCGATAACTGATAAGTTGCGCCCAGAAATACTAGCTAATGTTTCAAGGATACTCCTTAGATCACTAACTGGAACTCTTTCTGACAACAATTCCCTTAATATTCCTGTGAGATTGTGAAGCGGAACTAATTTAGGAATTACTGATTCTACTAAATTCGGTGCTGTTTTTGACAAATTGTCTAATAAGACTTGAACGTCATCCTGACCGATAAGTTGCCCGGCAAATCGGTTCAAGATTTGACTTAGATGTGTAGCTAAAACTGACTCTGGGGCAATGACGACATAGCCTTTGGATTCAGCCTCTGATTTTTGATTGGATTTTATCCAAACGGCATCCATCCCAAAGGAGGGATCTTTAACTTCATGACCAGCTATCTTTACAGATACATCTTCTCCCGCGATACACAAGAAACCATCAGGATAGATAATATCTTCCCCTACTATAGTTTGACCTATTCTTATCCTATATTGATTAGCTGATAGTGCCAGGTCATCTTTGATCCTAACTGGGGGTACTACAAACCCAAGAACTTTCGAAACCTCTCTTCTTATTCCTGTAACTCTGCTAATTAAAGGCCCGCCCGTATCATCGTCGACCATCTCAACAAGACCGTAACCCAACTGTATTGAGATTGGAGAATAATCAGTGACATCATCCAAATCTATTGCCCCTTCGGCTGATGCGTCCTCTTCCGCCATAGGTTCGGATTCCTCGTCTGATTGCATCGTATTCTGTTTGAGGTTCATTGAAAGATAGCCAACCAAACCTGCGATAGCACCAGCTAGAAGAAATAGTGTGTTAGGCATGCCCGGGACAAGTCCAATCAGGAGAAGAACTCCTGATACTGGTAGCCAGGCTCTCGAAAGGTTTATTTGGCTACCAATATGTTCAGCCATATCTTGATTAGATGAGACTCTTGTAACTATTATTGCGGTAGCAATAGCCAATAATAAAGACGGGATTTGTGCTACAAGTCCATCCCCTATTGATAACAGTATGTAAGTTTGGGCAGCTTCCTCCAATGCTAACTCATGTTGAGTTAATCCTATGATTAATCCGCCAACAATATTAATAGCTAGAATTAAAATCCCAGCGATAGCATCCCCTTTTACAAATTTAGAAGCACCATCCATTGCGCCATAAAAATCAGCTTCCTTCGCTATTTCGTCCCGTTTAGCCGTAGCTTGCTCTGCATCCAGTATCCCTGCATTTAAATCTGCATCAATGGCCATTTGCTTTCCTGGCATTGCATCCAAGGTGAATCTGGCAGAAACTTCTGAGACTCTTCCGGCACCCCTAGTGATAACTACTAGGTTAATGATTACCAAGATTACAAAGACAAAAATACCAACAGCATAATTACTAGCAATTATAAACTTGCCAAAAGCTTCAATTACCTTACCTGCAGAATCACTACCCGTATGACCATCCGCCAACACCACCCTGGTAGAAGCAACATTTAGTGCCAAACGCAACACAGTCGCTATCAATAGTAAGCTTGGGAAACTAGAGAAATCTAAAGGACGATAGGTATGCATCGCTACCATTAAAACTAATAAAGATACAAGGATGTTAGTTACAAAAAATAAATCTAATAAGTAGGCTGGCAACGGCAAAACCATCATAGCTACGACAGCTAAAATGCCAATGGGAAGGATACCTACCTTTAAAGCTCCTCCTAAATTTTTAAAACTAAATTTTCCAGCAGTCAATTCCATGACGTCAAAACTCCGACACCGATACTCTTTCTAACAATTATTAGAAAAAGGCTTAAATCATTGTTTTCATTAGTCATTATTTGCACATTCTCGTAAATAATTTCATCATAATTTTAAAAAGGTACTTTACTTAATAAGTAAGAGGCAAAATCCATGCCAGTGTTAACAAATGAGTAAAAAAAACTATAAAACCTGTTTCAGCATGAAAAATGAATGAATTGGCATACTCTATGCATCAAGAGCCTAGCAATAAACTATGAAAACGAGACCCATCGAATGGAGTAAAGCAAAATGAATTGTAGAATTTTCTTATTTATATCTTTATTGAGTTCATTAACTGGATGTCAGTCAAATTTACTCCAGAACGCTTTGTCAGCAAATGCTCAGGCAACTGCTGAGGAGGCGGCAATAACCACTATGAGCATGGCCCAAAGTGGCGGGGAAGATGCTGCTCATGTGGCCGCTATAAATGAAGTTCTAGATGCCAGCGTTGAAGAGATACCTACTATAAGTGCGGTCGGTTATGCAGTAGTATCCTCACAGCCTGGGCGCTCTGAAAATCAACGTCGTTTAATGGCTATAAGGTCAGCTCGAATGGCAGCAATGCGCGATCTAGCGGAGCAAATCCATGGTTTAAACGTCGAAGGCAATACTACTGTTATTGATTTGATGGTTCAAAATGATACATTCAGGGGCGTTGTTTCAGGAACTATTAGGGGTGCCCGAACCGTAAGAATTAATCCTACAGGAGCAGACACTTATGAAGTAGTACTTGAGATCGACCGTGAAACACTAAGTTATCTTTTGAAGAAAGCCAGATCGGTTGCCTAGTGAATGGTTATTTTATCTAAAATTATACGGATCCAATTATTACTAGCTTGTATATGTTTTACGAGTTTTGCTTTGATTTCTTCAGCCTTTGGTGATGGATTAGAGGATTCAAATTTCCTCAATCAAAAAAAAGACAAGTTAGAGTTCATTACATCGATAGGTAGGGCTGCGATTGACTCTCCAGAAGAAACTAGTCTTGCAAGAAGAAGAGCTCTGGAGGATGCTCTATATCTTGCATCCCTAAGAGGAGGAGCAAAGGTTAACGGTTTTTCTTCAGTTAGTACAGGAACTGAACTAAATGATAACTTTGTAGTGAGGCCAACAACTAAAATTCTAGATTATGCTGTTGTAAAAGAAGTAATAAAGGAAACCCATTATGAAGTCACTGTAAAAGTAGCGGTTGGCAATTTAGATAGAAAAAATTGCGCAAACAATAATCTTATTAATCTAGTGGCTTATAAACCATCATTAAGGTTAAGCCCCTCTACCCCCGCATGGTTAGCCCCAGTGCTAACAAAGCTTTATATGGCCATGTTGAATTCTATAGAGGGTAGAGAAAATGTAGAAATGATAAAAGCATATGATATAACCCTTAAATCTAAAATCCTAAAAGCAACTGACGATCAATATGATTATACTTCTCTGACTACTGGTCGGGTTAGAACTAGTGTGGGGTCATTTGCCTACGTTCCAGAAATCATAATGTCCGTTGAGAGCAATAGTAGTGCGGTTAATAGTGAAAAGTACCTAGTGGTGGAAATAAACTCTAGTCTTTACCACGGTTTTACTTACAAAAAAGCTGCTTCAAAGTCTCATAGGATATCATTAAAATTAGGTAACAACTCTCCGTGGAGAACTGTAAATATTCTATCCAGGCCCAGTAATAGCCTGATTGTAGAAGCCCTTTTAAAATCTATTGAAAAGCATGCAGATACACTTTTTTCGGAATTTGAATGTCAACCGTTACAAGCTAATATACAATTAAATGACAAAAAAAACCATCTGGTCGTAAGCTTAGGTAAAAAGCACGGCCTTACACTTACATCCTTAGCCTACACCAAGGGCACAAATACCCCTTGGGTTTTGTTTAAAGTAGAATCTTTAACCAATAATACTTCGGTTTTAAGGCCGCTAGATCCAAGAAGGGATATTAGTAAACTAGATGGAAAAATGGTAGAATTTTTGGAGGTATTATGATGATCAGCTTTTTAAAGTATATTCTCATATTTACACTTTCAATGTTTGGGAGTTTAGCTTGTTCTGAACCTATCGTAGTTTTAGAATATCGAGGGCAAGGATTTCAAAATAATACCGGTACCCCTTCTGATAATGCCTTTATAATAGACCCAGATCACACTGACAAACATATTGTATTAAACGGACAATCATTGGGGCATATAATCAATGAGTTCTACGCTGGAAGCGGCCTAGATAAGCGATTTCTAAAGTTAGCAATTGTGGCTGCCAATCCTAAAGCTTTTGCACAGGAAAATCCAAACTTTATGTTTGCTGGGGCAAAGTTGCATCTGCCTAGCTTGAACCAAATCCAAGCAATGATTTTGGGGACCCCCATCAATAAATCCGTACAACATAACACTCAGTCGCCAGATCGCGGAATCTTCTTTTTTGGTGGATAAAATGTCAAAGAATATAATATCATACCAACTATTAATACGTTGTCACATATTGATGTGCCTAGTAAGTATGGCCTCCGCATATGAGAAGCCTTCACCATCACAGGAATACTTAGCAGGAGAAACTTTAAAAACCATTGTTACAAATTTTTTGGATAAACAGGGTGTGACATCTTTCCCAGCAATTGATATTAACAAGAAATTCCCTAGTTGCAAAAAACCTTTGGCCATTTTCCCAATGTTCAAAAGTTGGTCAACAGTGGAAGTCGTTTGCACGGATTCTGCCCACGCATGGAAGGTGCTGGTTAGAACCAGAGCGCATTCACATCCGTCAAAAAGTATTGACAGTGCAACTCAAGAAAATGGAACTTTGGCCATCATAGCAGCTAAGAGCCTAACTAAAGGTCATGTAATTTCTGAAAAAGATCTTCAAGTCATGCCTGTAAAGAAAAGTATTGGAAATGGCCTGTTTAAGAAAAAAGAAAACCTTGTTGGCAGAAGATTGAAAACTAATGTGAGCGTTGGATACCCGTTAAAGTCTCGACATCTGGAGCCAGACTGGGTTATAATTAACGGGGATGAAATTGAGATTTTACAATCTGGAAGTACGATTACTGTATCTGCAAGAGGTAAAGCTTTACAGAATGGCCAAAAAGGTGAAAAAATTAAAGTAAGAAACCTATCTAGTAATAAAAATTTAGTTGCTTGGGTTATAAATGAAAAAAAAGTCACAATAAATGCTAACAATATTGAGAATTAAGTCGTAATAGTATTCGAGGAGGGTAAGCTCATGGTAGAGTCAATAAAAAACCTAACAAAAAGCCTAGAAGTTCCAAGGAGCTCCACTAATAGTTCTCCCAGTGTTGGAGGACCAAATTCTGCAGTATCTTCATCAAAAAGCGGTGGAAATTCAGCAGGCGTGGACTCGGTTGACTTAAGTGGATCTATACCAGTAACAACTTTGGCAGATTTCACAAAAAAACCGCCAATTGACACGGAAGCGGTATCAAGAATAAAGGATGCCATTGCTCAAGGCAATTATCCAATCGATCTTGATGCGGTAGCTGATATGCTGTTAGATGCTTATAGGGACATGAAAAGCTGAGGTTGAGCTAGATTTGAGATAAGTGTAGCTCATGCCTGAGACTAGGACAGAATTTCTAACCACGGTTGAAAGAAATATTTCAAGCGCGGAAAAGCTTTTGTCAAAACCAGAAGAACTCCAAAAACAATTAACTGAAATACAATATTTTCTTGAGTCGAATTGGCCAAGCATTTTTGCAACTCTTAATGACTCGCCTCTGAGTGATAATGAGAAAAATTCCTTAAGATTATTGTTAGATCGCCTAAGTTTACTAGAGAGAAAAGTAAATGGGAAATTGGATATTTTTTCTAATTTTCAAAAATACATCCAAGTTTCACTTGAAAAATAGGTTATACTTGGGCCACTATGGCATTGTTAGAAAACCAGGACAACTTTATGGACATGCTTTTAACAAAATCTCTTAACATAGGTATGATAGAATTTGGTATACTCATTATTTTTTTGGGTATTTTGCTAATGACCATAGGGCTAGGATCTAGAAGGAAGTTATTACTTAGAAAACTAGACAAAATCCAAGAACACATTGATCAGATCCAAGAACAAATAAATTTGCTGAATACAGGTTATGGCGCTATAGATAAAAACTTAACTATGTCAAAAGAAGACCTTAATAGCCTAAATGCTACTATCAGATCCATTCAAAAGGATATCGGACAAAAAAACGATGAAAATATATCTGAACAAAAGATTAATAAGGCAATTGACCTTGCTAAACTAGGCTTAGGGGTAAATGAAATAGTAGAAAAAACTGGCTTGAGCGAAGAGCAAATAGAGACCTTGATGAAATTTCATACGCCAAAATCCTAAAAGACTAGACTAGTAAATTTTTTACCCCTTTTCCTTTAGGAGCTGAATGTTAACTAGATACAAAGCGAGTGATATTTTTGACCTTTTTAATCTATATAGTCTGATTAGCCTTCTTTTTTATCGTTAGCTTTGCTGTTAACTTCTTTCTTTGTCTCTGTTGTTTCAGGTTTCTTGTCTTGCCCAACAACTAGTTCATCTTTAGGGTTCTCAGTGTCAGTATCCTCCTCACTATCAGTCAAAGCAGTTAACTCTTCCGGTTTTAACCCTCCAGCATCTTCTTTAGTAATGACCTCCTCACTCAAATCAGAACCACCATCAGTGGTTTCTTTCTGAAGTTGTTTAAGGTCAGCTTTTTCTGGTTCCGTTTTTTCACCGTCCATAGAATCTGTTTCATCATTCTTAAGGTCACTTACTTCCTCTAAATTTGTGCCTTCAGCATTTAATTGCTTAGTGGAAGCAATATCACTAGAAGGGACTAAATCTTCGCTAGTTTCTTCATCTGTTTTATTACTGTCATCTTCTCCTTCCCCGGAATCTTCTTTGGTTGAAGGCTCGGGCTCTATTATGTCTTCGACCTTCATAGACAATAATTCAGCTTTATTAGCTGCCAAGAGTTTCTTTGCATCATCGGCATGGACATCAATTTTCACCCCTTCAGGAAAACGGACACCGTTAACTTCACTTGCTTCAAGTATCTTAAGAGTCATCCAACCTTCTTTTTCATCTTCTGAATCTTCTTCAGTAATTTGTTCTTCTTCACTGGTATCACTGTCACCTACATTTCCTTGATCCTTCTTATAAGCTCTACCAGTAATATCAGCAAACCTCATCCTCAAGATTTCCACTCGTGCTGATAGAATCCCTAATCTAGTTCCAGTGTCAGTTTCATCACTTATAAGAGATTGTAGTTTACTACTCAACTTATCCAAAGGGACATCTAGATATTTTTCAACGATAGCATCTCTAATTCTTATAGTTTCTGGCGCCAGTTTCAAATCCTTATTACCCTTCGTATTTGATATTTGACTATTTTCCATCATTTTTCCAATCGGTTTGAATTTTGGCACTCTACTTGCAAATTTCGATCCAGAAAGACACTTTTAAACGTTATTTTTATAGATCAGGAAAAAAAATTCAATATGCCCAGCTTTAAGGAAAATTTAGGGTTTCATGCAAGTGCTCTACACTTGAGGTCTCGCAGAAACGACATGTTAGCATCCAATATAGCTAACGCAGCTACTCCTAATTTTAAAGCTCGTGACTTGGACTTTGACACTGAATTAAAAAGAATAAATAAAATTGGCAGTGTCGCCGCAACAGATAATAGGCACTTTACAAGCATTCAAAAACGAATTGGGCAAGATAGTTTATTTAGACTACCTATTCACCCGAGTCTTGATGGCAATACAGTTGAAATGGCCATAGAGCAAATGCAATTCTCCGAAAATGTCATGAGATATCAAACTACTCTGACTTTTCTTAACAATAAAATTTCAGGACTGAAGTCCGCCATCAGAGGTGAATAATGACTGAAATAAGAAATATTTTTGATATATCTGGCAGAGCTATGTCAGCTCAACTTACCCGCTTGAATACTGTAGCATCTAATCTTGCTAATGCTAATAACGTTTCTGGTTCAATGGAAAAAGCATATCGGGCTATAAAGCCCGTATTTGAAACTAAGTTTGCTGATCGATTGAGACAATCCGGTTTGGCAAGTGTCGATGCCGTACAAATCAAAGAAGTTAATAGGCTTCCCGAGAAAGTTTATATGCCTGAACACCCTCAAGCAAATGACGAAGGTTTCATATTTAATGCTGCGGTAAACGTCGAAGAAGAAATGGTCGAAATGCTAGAAGCATCTAGGCAATATCAAAATAATATTGAAGTCGTATCTACACTAAGAAGTTTGATGATGCGTACTATCAATATGGGTAAATAACTGAAATCTGGAGAATAAGATGTCCAATATAGATCCAAACTCAACTGCAACACTAAATAAAATACTCCAAAAAATAGGTGTGAAGCCTAATGAAGATTCTGTTGTTGGTAAGAAAAAAGAAACCTTGGGACAATCAGATTTCTTAAAACTTATGACTACCCAGCTTCAAAATCAGGACCCTTTTTCTCCTATGGAAAATGGTGATTTCATTGCGCAGATGGCCCAATTTTCTACTGTGACTGGTATTGCGGAGATGGGTGAAAGTCTGAAAAGCTTGTCTAATCAACTAGGTGAATTCAGGATTGCTACAGCCACTAACCTCCTTGGTCACTCAGTTCTTGTTCCAGGAAACAAGGTTAGGCCAGATTCGAATGGCGAAGTTCATGGAGTATTAGATCTTCCGCGAGCATCAAGTGCAACAAATGTTGTATTTTCTAATACGGCAGGAGAAGTTGTTCACACTATGGATCTAGGTTCACAAGCATCAGGACTGGTAGGTTTTTCTTGGACTGACATTCCGCAAGAATTATTGGGGCAAGATACCCCCCTTAAAGTTGAAGCCTTTATGAATGGGGCAAATGGTAGATCTGGGGTAACCCCATCAGTATTTGCTGAAGTCTTAGCTGCTTCTACAGGGGACACTGAGACCGGTGTCGTACTTGAGGTAAAAGATTATGGAAATATTAATGCCTCAGAGGTGAGAAAATTTAGATCAAATAGTATCTAAAATAATAAAGTTTGTAATGATATAGTCGGAGTAAATAAATGTCGTTTTATACAGCACTAACAGGATTAAATGGTTCATCAGCAGATATATCTGCTACATCAAATAATATCGCTAACGTTGGAACCACAGGATTCAAAAGGAGCCGTGCAGAATTCGGTGATATCTTTGCAACCTCACCTCTCCAAAACTCATCTTCATCTATTGGTTCAGGTACAATTCTTAAAGGAATTAAGCAGCAGTTTACCCAGGGTAACATCGCTTCCTCGTTGAATGCTTTGGACTTAGCTATTTCAGGTCAGGGTTTCTTCTCTCTGAAACCATCATTAACCTCTGCACAGACAGTTTATACCAGAAATGGTTCTCTTAATGTGGACAATGATAGATACGTGGTCGATTCTGCAGGACAGTATTTGCTTGTTTACCCAGTTAACGAGGACGGTTCTGTTACCGCCAAAGACCTTCTTAGTTCCGTGCCTTTACAACTACCCATTACTTCTGGTGATCCAAAAGCTACAAGTAATATTTCTCTTGGGGTGAACCTGCCTGCTACAGCAGAAGTTGTGACTAACCAGCAACAATTTTCTGGTGGCTATAACTTTAATCCTAATGATCCAACAACATTTACAAATTCTACATCAATCACCATCTTTGATGACTTGGGTAATCCGACAATTGCAACAATGTATTTTGTAAAAACTCAAGCAGCATCAACTAGCGATCCAACAAATAAATTTGATACTAAATTAGTAATAGGCGATACAATTATTGATCCAGATTTGGTTAGTGCTGTAGATGACACCGGGCAACAAATATTTATTGATAAATTTGGAGCGCAGACTACTTCTGTACCCGATGATAACTACTTTATCGAAGGTAAAGGGTCTGCTCTTTACAAACTTGATGATCTTCAGCAGCAAGTAAATTCACAAGGTGCCAATGTAAAAGGTGCGCAAAGTACCTTCGATTTCGGAGAGGAAGGCGACAAATTAGTTCAGGTAGTAACAGATCCTATGCAATTCAATGCAACTAGAGAGGCTGGTTTAGTCACTGGAAGTAGTGTGTATTGGGGTAAGAACTTCCTAACTTTAAATGTGGATAATGGCGACCAACCTGTCAACATTGATATCCGACCTGGGCAGTACAATGCAGCACAGTTGGCTGCTGAAGTTGAGAGAGCCTGTAATGAAGCCTATGGAGATGATAGGAAAATCCAAGTCGTAAAAAATGTTGATGACGACATCAATATTAATTTATTTAAATTAACTGCAGAAGGCACTTCAGACGCACTTGATATACCCATTACAGTAGACCTATTGGGCTCCAGCTATGTTACTGATATTGAAAAAATCTCCCTTACGGGTGCCTCCCCTGACTTTACTAAGGAACAATTTTTGGCACACTCTCAAGCAAGAATAAATGAGGCTTTGAATGACTACGCTGTGGACAGTACTACCGATACACTAGATAAAGCTACAATCCTTGGCGTAAGCACCCAATTATTTGGTAGATCAGTCGGTACTGCTGGTAACATATTGTCCTCCACAGAAATAATACCAATCACTCATAACTTCATAGATGGTTCCAATGCATTAAAAAATGCTACGAAATATATGGTTCATTCATACTATGGAAATAAACCTGAGCTCAGTGTGTATGATAGTCAAATTGCCGCTGGTGAGGCTGTTGATGCCAATGGTGCTGGTACCGGCCAAAGTGCTGTATTCAATGCGGCAGAAAATACCCTAACGTTGACCCTTGCAGATACATCTGGATTAACGGCAAATAGTAAAATTCGAATTGCCGGTAATTTCCTTGCTTCTGAGAAAGCAATTGGAGACGGGAACCTTAACGGTAGGGAATTTACAGTTTCAAATGTTGTTGACGCTAAGACAATTCAAATAAATACAACTGGATTAGGATTTCCTGATACTGATTTTACTCTTACATCAGGCGTTGCCGCTAACACAGCCCTAAATGTACTTCATGCCAAATCTACAAATGTAGAAGCCTACTTTGAAGGAGCAGAAAAAGTCTATCAAGATGCACCTATAAACTTTAGCAGTAAAAAAATAGTCGTTAGAGAAATAGGAACAGCTAAGCACACCTATACAAATAAAGAAGTCATAGCTAAAGGGGCAACTAATGGAATTTTCCAATTTGGCGCTGGTACTTTTGGAGGAGCTGATTCCTTGACAACCATGGGTCTCGCAACAGGTGTAACTACGTCAACTGATTGGGTTGATGAAAAAAATCCTCCAATTAAAGTCAATTACGATACCACTAATCAGCGTCTAAGCTTTGTGGTTGATAGAACTGTTCTTGGTACAGGAACAAACAGTAATTTTAATTCTTTCACTATCTATGGTTCATCCTTGGCCACTAGTACAAATAACCTTGGTGTGCCCTCAAACAATGATGCCTCTGAGGTATTAATCCGAGGTGGAGAAGTACTATATACCGGAACTTTTGTCGCAGATGGAGAGGAAATTCAACTTAATGACAAGAGATATGGAATTAATGTTAATTATAATAGTGATACGAAAGATTTTACATTTTCTTCAGGGACGACCGGTGAGGCTATTTCTGCCAATGGTGCCTTAGGGGTTACGGAAACCCAAAAGGCATCTAATATTGAAGTAGGTCGCTATTTACTATCAACATCTGATGGAAGTGTCGTTGACACCACCGATCATTTTTCTGGAAATAATGACTTAATGGGTGTTGGAGCAACTAAATCTGACGCAGTTTTTACGGCTGGTCGGGGTATAGCAGCCACCCCAGCAGAAGTGGTTGGTGCCGCAGCAAAAGAAAAGTTAACGGAAGTCTTTCGTTTGTCCAGTATAGGCGGGGAAAACATTTTCAATGTGTCAATCAATGGTATTAATGGTATTATTGAGGTTCCCACTGGTTTTTATGTTGGGTCCACCCTAGCCGAAGCACTTCAAGAAAGAATTAATCAGATAGCCGACCCAGTTACTGGTGAAACGGTTGGTGGGGTTACCGTTAAGTATGATCCTAACCAAAATAACTTTACTTTTAAAACTGGAACCACCGGTGATACTTCAACCATTAAGGTTAAGGGTACAACGCGGCTAGGCTTAGATGATATTCCTCTTGGTGTCGGAAATGTACCTAAAATATTTAATCTTGTTCAAGCTACGAATAGTGATGGTATAGCTTTATACGTTGATGCCGAAGGTAATACGGTGGAAACACCTCCAGAAAACTTAGTGGATGGGTATTACCCCCTGTATATAGATGAGGGTGAGTTAACTTTTGATAAAAGTGGTAAACTTCTTAGCCCAAAGAAAGAGGTCCATTACGAGAAGCAGCAAGAAGGTTTTTCTATTGCTCTAGATATTGATTATGGAGCTTCCACACAGTTTGCCCAACCATTCTCAGTTCTATCTGTCGACCAAGATGGTTTTACCTCTGGCCGACTAGATGGTTTGGAAATTGATGCAGCTGGAACTATTCGAGCAAACTATACAAATGGCCAGAATAACCCTCTAGGTAAGATTGTTCTCGCAAATTTTAACAACCAGAATGGTCTCAAGCAAATTGGTAATGCAACTTACGTCGAAACTGCGGTTTCCGGCTCACCACAGGTTGGAGAAGCTGGGGCAGAAGGATTTGGGAATATTTTATCTGGTTCGCTTGAACGTTCGAACGTGGATATTACAGAAGAACTAGTTAACCTAATTACGGCCCAAAGAAACTTCCAAGCATCAGCGAAGGCCATCGAAACCACAACAACCCTGACCCAAACTATTATTAATATTAGGGGATAATAGATAATATTTAGCTTTTGACCTAGGAGAAAATCATATGGATAGAATGATCCATACAGCTCTAAACACGTTAAATAATCTCTATATGAATAGAGCTGTAAAATCCCAAAATCTTTCTAATATAAATGTACCAGGCTTTCGTAGAGATATGGGAACTACCTTCTCTTCAGGTTTTCTTACTGAGGATAAGAGATTTGATGCACGAATTTTTGCTTTGCATGAAGGTGCTAATGTTTTTTCCGCCAATCCAGGAAATTTATCTGAGACAGGGTTAGAAACTGATGTCGCGATTAGAGGCGGTGGATTTTTTATCATACAACCTGATACAGGCGGACCTGCTCTATCGAGACGAGGTGATTTTGAAGTATCAGATCAAGGTGAATTAACTGATGGTGCGGGATCTAAAATATTAGACACCAATCTAAGCCCTATTAATATTCCCCCGCACAGAAAAATTGTTGTTGCAGAAAATGGTGACCTCTTCATAGAACCTTTGGGTGAGCCCGAAGGAACAAGGGTCCTCGCTGCAACTATTGCATTAACAAGCGGATCGGAAGAGCCCCTACATAAAGACACAGACGGAGAAATAAGACTCGTTGACGGTGGTATACCTGGAGCAGATCAAAATGTGGTTCTCGCACAAGGTTTTATAGAAAACAGTAACGTCAATGCCATTGAAGAACTAGTTGATACCTTAAGTCAACAGCGACTTTTTGAAATAAACGTCAAATTCATAGCTCTATCTGAGCAAATTGATGAGGGTGGAGCCAGTATAATGAGGCTTCCTAACTAATTAAAAATACCATTGGCTTGAGTCTCCACTCTTGAATTTTTTTATAATGTTTCATGATAAAAAAAATGTTATTAAATAGGTTCCAGTATTGAAGAGTATAGATACAATAGGGATGTCAATTAATGCGAGCACCGGAACAACTTGGGTATCTTTAATTGTAAAAGAAATACTTTTTCCACAATATTAAATATGTTCCCCAAAAAAATACGTCACAATTTTGAAGATAAAATTCATTTTATAATGATTTAGCGCCTAATGATGCCAATGAAAAAATCGTTATGCTCTTTAATATCATGCACCCGAAGCTATAAATTAAAAAGCTCCAAACACATCAAAAACATCAGTAATTCTAATGATCTTTGTGCCTTTTATTGCCAATCCATGAATTCACCTGCTAAACAGGTTAAGATACAACATGCTATAAAAGTTGCACTTGGTGTACATTAATTATAAATCATTACTCAAAAGCCAAAAAAGAAAATTTACTGCTAATTGATTTTGAACTTATAGATGAGCAACCAATTAAACTCTTAGAAAAATCGTTAGTGAAAATAAATTTTAAGCAGTATTATATATATTATAAAATTGGTAAGAATTTATTGGCATGAGCCTTGCAAAACTCTTTTGAAGGAATTTTAAAAGAGGTAAAAAATGTCCAGTAGTTCCATGCACGTCGCAAAAACCGGGTTAAACGCGCAACAAACCCGCATGCAAGTCATTGCAAACAATTTATCTAATGTGAATACAAGCGGTTTTAAACGCGATCGAGCAAACTTCGAATCCCTGCTCTACCAAATAAAAAGAGCTAGTGGTGAACAAACATCTGTAGATACAAATCTAACCTCTGCCTTTGCAGTTGGTACTGGGGTAAGGATAAATAATACCCAAAAAGTATATACTCAAGGCAGTTTGATTAATACCGATAATGCTCTCGATATGGCTATAGATGGTGCTGGTTTCTTCCAAGTCCTTCTACCTGACGGTAGAATTGGATTTACTAGAAATGGTGCTTTTACAAGAAACCAAGACGGGGTCTTAACAACCCCTAGTGGCTATGTTTTACAGCCAGAAATAGCCGTTCCAGAAGGTGTGACACAAATTAACGTATCTTCAGATGGAATTGTTAGCGTCCAAGTAGCGGGACAGGTAGCAGCAGAAGAAGTAGGCCAGATAACCTTAGCTGACTTTGCTAACCGTACAGGTCTTCAGCCAATAGGGGAAAACTTCGTAGTTGAAACAAATGCAAGTGGTGCAGCCGCGGTTGGAAATCCAAGAGACGGTGGTTTTGGCAAATTAGTTCAAGGATCTCTAGAAGGTTCAAATGTAAACGTGGTTCAGGAATTGGTTGACATGATTGAAACACAGCGAGCTTACGAAGTCGCATCCAAATCGATCTCATCTTCCGATGAAATGATGCGCTTCATAGCACAAAATTTGTAATCCTGATTTAAGGACTTAGAATGAAAAATAATAGTTCTAAAGCAGTTAAGTTTGCGTTACCCCTACTTCTACTCTTTGCTTGCTCTACTCATGTTGAGGATAGAGCCTCCATGGAATTTCAACCTATCATTCCTGATGCTATGAGTTTGCCGAGCAATGAAGCTCCATCTGGAGGCATTTATAACGAAGCAAGTGGGGGTCTTTTTGCTACCGATAGAAGGGCTGCTCAAGTTGGAGATATTCTTACCGTCGCGTTAAGTGAGGATTTTACGGCATCAAAGTCACAATCAGCTACCAGCGCAAAATCTGATAGTTTTAAAGTAGACTTACCTAACTTGCTCGATCCTGCTGGGGACCAAGCTTTGCTAGACAGTGGTGCAGAGACAGCTTTTTCTGGCTCTGGCTCTGCAGCCCAAACAAATTCATTACGTGGGGAACTTTCTGTTACTGTTATGAAAGTTTTTGCTAATGGAAACATGGAAATTATGGGACAAAAAAAACTTCATCTTAACAATGGAAATGAATATGTCCGATTGAGCGGAATGATCAGACCACAGGATGTCTCTGCTAACAATGTTGTTAATTCAAGTAGAATAGCTAATGCTCAGATAGCCTATTTAGGGGTTGGGGACATTGCTGATACAGGCCAAAAAGGTTGGCTCAGTAGAGCTTTTTCAAGTATTTCCCCCCTATAGTAAAAGGATTCAAAATGTATAAAAGTATATCAGTACTACTTGTTTTGTTTAAGTTAATACTTGGAACATCACTTTGCTATGGAGATCGTCTAAAAGATTTGACCTCAATAGCAGGAATCAGATCGAACCAACTCGTTGGATATGGAATTGTGGTTGGTTTAAATGGTACTGGTGACGGAAACATTGGTCTAACCCTTCAATCTATGCAGTCAATGGTTTCTAGGTTTGGCTTAGTCACTGATACGTCCGGTTTGAATGGAGCAAATACTGCAGCAGTTATGGTTACCGCAGACATGTCAGCTTTTGTAAAACCTGGGCAGACCCTTGATATTACAGTCTCTACTCTAGGAAAAGCAAACTCCCTTCGTGGTGGCACACTTCTCATGACACCTTTATTGGGTGCAGATGGAGAAACCTATGCAATCGCTCAAGGTAATCTGGTTGTAGGAGGTCTAGGTGTTACAGGGCAAGATGGATCATCAGTCGTCGTGAACATTCCTACAGTAGGGAGGGTTCCAAGAGGTGCGACTGTAGAGAAACTTGTAGAAACACCTTTCCTTCGATCCGATAATATAATTCTGAACCTACATCAGGGTGATTTTAGTACATCATTGGAAGTATCTAATGCCATTAACGAAATTTTTGGACCGGATGTGGCAGTACCTCTGGATGCTTCTTCAATAAAGGTAAGATCGCCAAAAGATCCTTCCCAGAAAGTAGCTTTTGTTAGTTTGCTTGAAAATATTGAAGTTGAACCTTCTAGACCAAAGGCTAAAGTTATAGTTAATGCAAGAACTGGTACAATTGTTATAGGTGGTGATGTCAGAGTAACTCCAGCCGTAGTTACCCATGGTTCCATGACTGTGCGGGTTAATGAAGACCAGAATGTTACTCCAAATAACAACGTCGCTATGAATTCAGATCAAGTAGTTATTACTCCAGGTGATGCCACGGTTACGCCTGATACTGAAATAGGAGTAGATGAAGAAGTAGCTAAAGCATTTATCTTTGATCCTGGCGTGGAATTATCTGAAATCGTTGAATCTATCAATGCGGTTGGGGCGAGTGCTTCAGACTTAGTTGCAATTTTAGAAGCACTTCGTGAAGCAGGTTCTTTGCGAGCTGAATTAATTATTATTTAGGTGACACTGTGTCCATTATTCCGAATGCAAAATTACCAGAGCAAAGTAGCTTTTCTTTATTTGAGAGGACTCGTGAAGATTTAGAACTGTCTCAAGTAGCTGAGGAATTTGAATCCCTATTTGTTTCTCAAATGCTAAAGCAAGCCCATAAGAGTAAGCTTGCTGAGGGAATATTCGATAGTTCATCTCAAAAAACATACCAATCCCTATTAGATCAAGAATGGAGCAGAACGCTTTCAACAAATGCAAGCTTTGGAATCGCTGAAGCCATAAAATTGCAATTCAAAAACTATATGAACCAATCGGTGAAAACGCCCGATGTCTAGTCTTTTTGATATAGGGAAAAGCGGCTTACAATCCTATCGTCAATCTTTAGCGGTAACAGGACAAAATATCGCTAACATTAATACCGATGGATACAAAAGGCGTGAGGCAGGATTAGAAGAAATAACAGCAAGCCAAGGCGGAATTACGGGCATTGCCAATCAATCAGGATTGGGTGTTAGAATCGAGGCTATAAGGAGGTCCTTTGATTCCTATTTAGTTGATAGAAATCGTAGTGCTTCCGCTTACTATGAAGCCGAAAGCTCCTTTTTAAATAAACTTAAAGAGTTAGAAGACATGATGCTTCCTACGGATTCTAATCTTGGGATAGTTATGGGAAGATTCTTCAATTCTCTCCAGGAAGTGGCCGCAGCTCCTGGTGATGTAGCACCCAGAACGGTAGCTTTGGAAATGGGTGACTTAATGGCTGGAACATTCAGATCCACAGCCCAGGTTGTTGAAGAGGTCAAAACAGGTATATTAAAACAAGCAGAAATTGATATTACTTCCATTAACACCCTTAGCACTGAGCTAGCTAACATAAATAAAAAATTACTGGCAGCCAGTGGTTCCAGTAATAATTCTCTATTGGATAACAGAGATCTTGTCATTGATGAAATCAGTAGACTAATTGAGGTAACCACTGAATTAGATACTCGTGGAATAGCTAAAATCAGACTTGGTAAATCGCAAAATGGCCCTGTCTTGGTTGCAAATACTACTAATAATCTTATGTCAGTTTCAGAAAAACTTGGTTCATTAGCCTTTTCTATTTTTAGTGGTGGCAAGAATACTCCTACATCTCAAGTAGTCAATGGTAGTTTGAGAGGATTAAGTGACTCCTTTAAAATGAGCCACACAACACTCAATGACTTGGATCAAATGGCCTTCGTCTTTTCGAATACTCTCAATACACAACACAAGGAAGGCTTGGACTTAAAGGGGTTACAGGGAACAGATTTATTCATTTCGAAAGGTTTTGAAATCAGCCAAGGAATGGCCAATTTAGGTTCATTTTCTGCTGAATTAGATATTTTGAACATTCAACAGGTTGTTCCAGAGAATATAACTGTGAGGTTTAATAGTGAACAAGAACTATGGCATGCCTACAACGAATTTGGCCAGAATTTAGGATCCGGCACCACTAATATTCAGTTTCCAGGAATGCGTTTAAACCTTTCTGGAACTCCTAGAAATGGTGATGAGCTCTTCATTTTACCTTCCGCAGGATTCGCAAAAAATATCCAGTTCTCTTTGAAAAGTGGTGATCAATTAGCCGCAGCTGCCTCAACACTTGTTTTTGCGGATACAAAGAATAATTCCAACATCGAATTAATAACAGAGAAATTAGCTCCTTCCCAAAATACCTTGAATATGATTGAAAACGTCTTGTCAAATTCTATGAGCTCAGTCGGAGCTTCCAATTTTGTTAAAAATGGAGCGATTGCATTTGTTCCAGCTAATAGCTCAGCAGTTGAATTAGTTAGTCTTACGCAACAATCGCAATTAATTTTTTCCATCCCTGATCAAGAACTTATGAAAGCCTCCTCTTTACAAATAAGTGTTGATGGTGGAGCCACCCACACATTTGATATTTCTTTTGCTACAAACATGCCTGGGGAGGAAGGATCATGGCAAGATATTAAAGAAATTTCTGAACGACTAAATAGTGGTACTATAAAAAATAATTCAGGACAAACTCTTCAAAGCCTAGGAATGCAATCCAGTGGAGGCAGCGGAAATTTAACCATCTCTTTAGCTTCGGGTTCCTTTAATGATAAGCAAAGTCTTCAAGTCTTTAGTAGCTCGATCGGATCATCCCTTGCTAATATAAAATCCAGGACATCTGCATCGGACTTACAAATCTTTACTAAGGAAGGTCGCCATTTGGCCGGATCCCCTCTTTCTACTGAGGAGATCGCAGAGTTTATGACTATAGGAAATGGGTTTAATAAGGAAGCTTCTTATAGAGGGGATTATCTCAATTCTATGGACCAAACCGGATACCGGGGTATGGAAATTGAAAGAACCAGTATTAATACCAATCAAACCATTTCACTCGGAGCTGATGGAGCCTCACCTCAAATAGTAGTTGGTACTGCTCTTCTTCCCTTTAGTCCCACAAATGACTGGAACTTAAAATTAAATCAATCGAAAGAGTTAAAAATACCAGCAGGATCCTCAGCGAAATATGCAGCAGAATTAATTACTGATAATTTGTCCCAGACAGGGATAACTGCTTCAGCAGAAGCTAGAATGGAGTTATGGCATGAAGGTTCCGGAGGAACAGTAAAATTCCAACTAGGTTCCAAAAGCAATGATTATGCTGAGATAGAAGCTGTTGTATCTTCCAGCAGCCTATCAGCGTTAGCTGAGAAAATTAACCAATATACGCCGAAGACAGGCGTTACAGCCACCGTATCAAGTAATAAAGGTAGATTGATTTTGGAAAGCCTTTCTGGTGAAGATATTAAATTGTTGAATTTCGATTTTGATAATAATTCTGGAAAGACCTTATCAACGCGATTAACAGACCGTTTTTCCAAACCTTTAGGAGATGTTGTTTTTCTAGGAGGAACAAATGGTGGCACCGCAGGCGTTCAAACTTTCTCAATGTCAGGTTCTTTTACAAATAATCAAACAGCAATTTTTACACTTGAAGGAAGCACCTTCACCTATACAGCAAATGGTAATGAAACAGCGGCTCAAGCTAGAGATCGATTGCTAACGAATCCAGGAACTGGTGAGTTTCAAGGGTCCAATGGTGAAACGATCAAGTTGCTATCAACTGGTGTTTTACAAATTTCTGATAAGGATGGAATTCACCTATTCCAAATTGAATCAGATGGGACAACAACAGGATTAAAGGTTACAGAAAGTAATCCTGATGGGACATTCGCTGTCACTGGTTTGGCTGGAAATATTCCACCAAACGCAGTCGTAGCTACAACAACCTCCGTAACAGGAACCGCCTTAGATGCAGCACGATATTGTGGTGAACTTCTTTTAAGATCAAGCACTGCTTTCACTGCAGACATTGCAGGTGTTGCTACTAACAGCAGTGCAGACCCTAGGTTTGGGGGTTTGGTAAGCATTAAACCTAATACAACTGGTGAGAAGAATTCTCTAACATTTCATTCAATTGATGGTGTTGATACGAATAGCTCTGATCCTAACGGCTTAGACGCCGTGGCCGCAGCTGGTTCCTTTTCTATTTCCCTCCCTACAACAGGAACAGGTTCCTCTATTTCTACCACGGTTCATACTAAGGATATCACCGTTCCATCCCCAGAAAATGTAGCCAAAGCCATTGTGAAAAACCTGAGAAGCCAAGGTACCACATCCTCGTTATCAGGTGTGGCTGCTATTGGGGGCACTGCAGGAGTTTCCACTTTCTCAATGTCAGGTTCTTTTACCAATGGCCAAACAGCAATTTTCACTTTGGAAGGCAGTACTTTCACTTACACCGCTAATGGGAATGAAACTGCTGCGCAAGCAAGAGATCGGTTGTTATCCAATCCAGGCATTGGGGAGTTTCAAGGATCTAATGGTGAAATTATTGGCATAGATTCATCAGGAAATTTGTTAATCTCTGACAAGGCTGGAAACCCTCTTTTTACAATTGAGTCTGATGGAACCACCACAGGTTTAAAAGTGACAGAAAAATCCCCAGATGGAATTTTTTCTGTGAGCAATCTATCTGGGAATGTTCCACCAAATGCACTTACAAGTGTTACTTCTTCTGTCGCCATGACTTTACCTGATAATCAGGATTCAGTATCAGTAACATATGAAGACAAAATATATAAAATAACAGTATCTTACGAAAATCCAGAAACAAAAGCCAATCCAGAGATTTTTGTTACAGGTGGTGAAGATGGACGAATTTCAGCATATTTTGATAAAGACGGTAGATTGCAGGTTAGTGCAACGGGAGGCACCATATCTGGAGATCAGATCGAAATAAGTGACTCTACAGAAGTCGCTAACAATGTTGACGCTGCAAAAAGATTTGGGCTTAGAACTAGCACAACATACCCAACCAGAACCTTAGCGGGATCTTCGGTCACCTTATCTAAAACTTTGACAGATTATCCAAAAACTCTAAGTGCTACACTTAATGGAAATACCGTCACTATCACGCTATCTTTCGACGGAACTAATTATTCATTAGGTTCATCTAATTCTTCCTTGTCCCCAACCTTTGCCGATACCGGAACAACTACTACGAAACAAGGAACAAATAAAATAATCCTAAAATCAAATTCTGACGCTGGAACTTTAACCCTACCTACTGATACAAATACCGAAACCCTTGGCTTCAAAGTATTAGATTACAAGTTAGAGCTCTCTGGGACAAATCTCGACATAACTTCAAAAACGGATGAAGTCATTCAAGTAACTGCCTCTGGCTCTAGTTTAGCCGAAAATAGAATAAAGATATCAAACCTTCCCAATGAAGATTTAATCGTTTTGCTTACAGGATCAGGTTCTAGAAAATTGGCTGCAAATTACGATATAGCAATTCCCGATTCCATTCCAACTGAAGAAGACTTTACAGTGAAAGTAATGGATGATCTCAGTACCTTGATTGAAATATTTGATACAAATACTGGACACTCAATAGCTACAAGGATTTTAGACGGTTCCCGTTCAGCAGAAGCAGTAGGACAAAAACTCCAATTTACAGGTAAAGCCTCAAAGGACGATTCTTTTTTTATTTCCCCTAATTTGAATTCTGCAGGTGACGCCCGAAATTTAGATGCTATTCTAGCAAAACAAAATTCTGATGCTTATTCCGCCGGAAGTGGCAGCTTCCAGGAAATCTTTGCCCAAATAGTTTCTAAGGTAGGTTCAAGCGTGAATTCAGCTAATCTATCAAAAGAGGCTGCTGATGCCCAGAGGAATGCCACGGCCGAAGCCGAAGCTCAATTTTCAGGCGTTAGCTTAGACAACGAGGCTGCAAACCTAATAGAACAACAGCAGGCTTATCAAGCTTCGGCACGTATCTTGCAAACGGCTAGAGAACTCTTTGATACATTACTCCAGTCGGTTTAGGCCTATAAATGCAAATCAGTCAGAAATTATTTAATCAGCAAGCTATTAATAACTTCGCAAAGTTAGATGCTGAAATACAGAAGATCCAGGAAAAAGTGTCGACTGGTAAGAATATTCTTGCAGCATCTGATAATCCTGTTGATGCTGTTAGTTTATCTGTAGCCAAAGAACAAAAAGAACTCCTGCAAAGATATACAGAAAACGCAGATGCAGCTGATGCAAGATTATCTCTTGCTGATGTAAGCATTCAAGAAGCAGTCAATACGCTAAGACGAATTACTGAATTATCTATTCAGGCAGGAAGCGGTACCGTAAATGAAACTGCTATTTTAAAGGAAATTGATGCTCTAACCGAGGTGGTTGTCGAAATAGCAAACAATAGGGACGCCCAAGGCCAAGCAGTATTTTCAGGGTTTAAAACAAATCTGGTACCCTTCCAAAAGGAATTGGATGGCAGTGTTAAATATATAGGTGATAGAGGTCAACATACCGTACAAATATCTGAGAGTATGAAAGTAAAAACCTCTGTGGATGGTGGAACAACCTTTATGGCAATTCCTACTGCCTCTGGGGTCAAATCCGTTTTCGAAATTATCGAAAATAGCCGAAATGCCGTTAAAACAGCAAGTGAGTTTAAGCGCCAAGGTTCAGCTGCTGGACATGCTGAGATAAATTTTGTTTTGCCTCCCGATCCACAAGAATGGACCTTTACGTTAACTGGGAGCAGAGGTGGAGTTTCTATTACGTCCTCTGTCGCGGAAGGAAAAGTATCCAGCTTGGTAACGGAAATAAATAAAAATACTGAATTTACGGGTATTACAGCAACGGAAAATACCGATACTGGCGCAATAGTCTTAAAGGAGAATTTTGCCGGCGAGATTATCATGAAGGATGTTAACATTAAGGGAAAAGATTTTGGAACTGATGATGTAACATCTTATGCTAATTTTGATAGCTATGACGGCATGGGAGAAATGGTTGGTGCAACTAGAAAAATCACTGATACTGACCAGTTAATATCTTCTTCAGTTAATTTTCTACAAAATGCCTCCTCCCACCTTGGTGATCAATTAGCCGTTGTGGGAGCTCAAATGAATAAACTTGGTCAACAAAAAGAGATTTTGGCTGAGCGTCAAATTCTTGTCACTGAAAAGATTGGTGATCTGGGTGATGCAGATTTAGCAGAACTTATTACTAGGCTACAAGGGCTTATTTTAAGTAAAGAAGCTTCTCAAGCCACTTTTTCGAAGATTGGAAAGCAAACTTTATTTGATTTTATTAGGTAAACACCATGTTTTTAACAGGAATAGAACAATTTGGCATGGAAAATGCAGGTAACAGGGTAACGATAACCGGTCATTATGACCATAATATCCTTACGAATGTAAAGGTGATGATATGACGAATATATTGACGAATAGTGCAGCTTTAAAGTCTTTGTACCATTTGCAAAGAAATGAAGGCACAGCCACACAAGCCACAGAGCGTTTGGCTTCGGGCAAAAGGCTTAATAAAGCCGGTGATGATGCTGCTGGTGCTGCTATCGTAAATAGAATGACATCCCAAATCAATGGTATGGAAGTTGCCATTAGAAATGCAGGAGACGCCATATCAATGGCTCAAACTGCTGAAGGTGCTCTTAATGAAGTTTCAGAAATTCTTCAAAGAATGCGGGAACTTGGAGTTCAAGCGGCTAATGGAACATACAGTGGTGCGGACAGGGTAGCCCTTAATGAAGAGGTTGGAGCCCTTAAAAAAGAACTCATTCGTATATCAGAAGCTACTCAGTTTAATACCTCCAAACTTTTAAATGGGACATTCCAAGATACAGAATTTGAAATTGGTTATGACGAAAGCCCACAGCATACACATACACTATCAATTGAGAACATTAAGCCAACGGCTTTAGGAATTTGGTCAAGTTCATCTCAGCTTGAGAAGACAGCTACTGGCGCAAGTGTCTCTGCTGCTGGCCTTATAACTACTACCGCAACTCATGGATTTATAGAAGGCGATATTATCACATATGAAGTACCTTCTGGCGCAAAACCAATAGCAGGCTTAGTATCCGGTCGTCAATATCAAGTATGTATACCTGTCGGTGCCAAAACCTTTGGTTTGGCTGAGATGGATTCTACTATAGATAAAGATGGTGGAGCTAATACCGGAGGTGTTGATGATGAAACAATAGTTCCTCTTAGCACAAATGCTGCCCATACCGGAGCAGACACTGTATTTTCTCTTGCAAATATTGCAGGTTCTCCTACAACCACAGCCTCAGGCAGTACTACGGCATTGAATTCACTCACCACTAAAGATGAGACCCTTAAGGTCTACGGTTATGTGGGAGATGCGACTATAAGCTATGCTACCGGAGCGACATCTAAAGATATAGCAGAAGCAGTCACGGCTCAAAGTGGTACCACTGGTGTAACAGCCTACGCTGAAACGAACTTACAATTAAGTGTTACCCCAAATAGTAATACCTCTGCTTCAACTATTATTACTTTCAATCTAACTGGAATGAATTCAAGTGCAAAAGTCATTAGCTCTACCGTTAATTTTGGTACTATTGATGGAAAAACTATGGCAGATCTATCTGATCTGAGAGATAAGATTAATGGTTTTACGGGTGATACTGGAATTTCAGCCAAGCTATCTGCCGATAAACAAACTATAAACCTAAGATCTCCAGATGGTTATGATATCTTAATTGATGATTATGACATGCCAATGGAAACAGCTACCTCGATACCTCCTGGGGCAACTAACAATGTATTAGCCACAGCAGCAGACACAAATGACCTAATTACTTGGGCAGCAGCTCATGGCCTTGCCGATGGAGATGCGATAAGAGTAGTTCAATCTGATGCTGTAGCAACACGTGTTGGGGCGACAGGGGCGACAGGCGTACTCACACCGGGAGACATCTTTTATTATAAAGATCCTGCAGCGGGTGCCTCTACAACCACAGGTAATATTGTTAACTCTGATGGGACAACAATTCAATTTACAGCGAACTCAGGATCCAATAAGCTTTCCTTTGAAAAGGTCTCCAAGACCCTTAATGTTCAAACTCTAGATCGTGATCATAATGCCAAAGGATCTCCAGTCGCGCTATTTGATGATACTTTGGCAGGTAGTGAAGAACCCGCTACTAGAAGTTCAATGCGTGTAAGCGGTCAGATTATATATCAATCGCCAAACGTTTTTACTGTTACAACTCCATCAACATTGTCTGACTCCTCTAAAGCATTGCACAGAGATGCAGCTCCGGCAGCAACACTTACAAGAATTTCAGATGTTAATGTGAAAACTGTAATGGGCGCACAACGACTACTATCAGCCGTAGACGGAGCACTAAGACGCGTTGACGCTGAACGCGGGGACTTGGGTGCAACAATGAATCGAATGGAGCACACTATAGATAACCTTTCAAATATTGTTGTTAACACAAAAATTTCTCGAAGTAGAATGCAAGATGCCGATATGGCGGCAGAATCTATCGAACTAACCAAAGGTCGAATTCTACAGCAGGCTGCAACTTCAATGCTTTCACAAGCAAACAGATCAATGCAGTCAGTGCTAGAATTACTCCAAGGATAAAAATTAACTTTGACTGATTTCTGAAGCTCCGTTTTTACGGGGCTTTTTATTTGCGCTACCAATATTCTAAAATATCAATACCAACCATGGCTATTTAAACCACTGGTATCTTAAATTTAAAAGGTAACTAACCTACCCTATCAACAAAATTTTTCTTTCTGATTTCTGTACACAAGAATTTTTTTTGCCAAGTTTATAACCAATTGCTAGGTAATTTCACAAATACAAAAGTATGCCTAACCCTATGTTTTTTATACTTAATTAAATAAAACTAGTTATTTTTTTGAATCCTATTGTCAACTATATGAAATGAAAACGTAGATTTCCAAATGGGGATAAAAGCTAGTCAAGAGATCTATGGCAATCACATTTAATGAAACTAGAGTGCTATCAGGACGGGAAATATTCCGTGTTGTGTCACAACAATATGGCCTAGTTTTCTGTACACTTTAATAAGATACCTAAATTGGTTGGCAATCTCGTTCACTGATCTGTGTAAAACATTAAGTATACATACGTACGGGGGTGGGGTGGCCAATGCATACCCTTTTTGACGCTTAGATATTCGCTCCCCTGTATTAGTAACAGTTAATTGACTGTTAAAGAAACTGTTTGTATTTTTTGATAATTTGAAATCCTCACATTGTTTCAGGCAATACTATACCAAAATAGTCACCCAGATTTTATTTAATTATTTACTCAAAAATTTTTTGAAAGGATGAAAAATGAATTTATCTGCTGATAGAGCTAATCGAGCAAGTTGGCAACAATTGCACTAATTGCTTTTGCTGGTGACACTACACATATCCTACTAACAGTAGTGATAATTTTAGTAAATTTACTGGTCGAAGCAGGTACAGTAGATGGAATAAGTGATTGGGATGCCGTAAGACTTGATTATGATGAAGAAGAAAAGAAAACCCATTTAGCAGAACGTTATGCCCAAACAAATACAACCTTTTTTAAGTTTTTATTGTGCACAATTTTTGGGGGTACTGATTTAGCGCAATTATACGCCATTTATCTCGCTTAAGCATTAAAATTATGTGAATGCCAGCTAATCTACTCCTGTTTTATTTGTGGATTAGTTGGTAATTCAAAATACAATAATTCAAGCATAGAAAAAAATATATTACATATCAATGTGTTACAAAAACTTTTACCAAATATACTGTCAATCATAATCTCTTTCATAAAAGTATATTTGCATTAATAATTTTTCTATTATTACATGCTACAAATTTCAAAATATATCTATTTAACAGAGCTCAAAAAAAAAAGCCCCGATTTCTCGAGGCTTTTTTGTCCCAGTTACTTAAGACTTTTAACCTAGATTTTGTAACAAGGCCAAGACAGATTGCTTTGAAGCATTAGCCTGTGCCAGCATAGATGTTGCTGCTTGTTGCAATATCTGTGTTCTTGTTAACTTTGTAGTTTCGATCGCAAAGTCAGTATCAAGAATGTGGCTTTTTGATGCCTCTGTATTTGTAATCATCGCAGTGTTATTATCAACAACATGGGACAATCTATTAGAAATAGCACCCAAGTCTGATCGTTGACCATCTATCTTTGCTATTGCTCCATCCAAAGTCGCAATGGCATCCGAAGCATGTTCCTGCGTATCAAGAGATAAAGATGCCACCGTACTCAACTGAGCCGTACCACCTTTTGTAGCAGAACCAGATTGGTTGTTGGCATCAAAATATCCCTCTTCAGCGGTAGTATCATCACCATCTACAGTAAAGGAATTAATGGATGTAAGAGTCATCTGTCCTACTGCAATGGCCGTTCCGCTACCAGCACCTACCGTATGATTATCATCTAAAGTCCCAGCACCTGCAGTTCTATGTAACGTATCATCCGCTGTATTTAATTGATTACCATACTTATCAAGTGCACGCATTTGAAAAGCACCCGCAGTGGCTCCTGCAATTGTTAATCCTCTAATTTCTATATCTTCACCTGTAGAATGGGTTATTATGGCAGACGCTGCCGTTGCACCAATCTTTGCAGAAATACCTGTACTGGCAGTCAAATTGTTTATAGCGGTAATTAAAGGATTAAGATCTTGGGTATCCGCTATTTCAGCACTTACCACAAATTTAGAACTCGCTTCACTACCAGAAACTGGTTTATTACCA